>JAICJW010000578.1 GCA_025928215.1 Chloroflexia bacterium
CAGACCATTGAGGACGCGACCCACGGCCTCATGCGTTAGGTCGATGCCCTCGAACGGCTCATGGACGGACGACCAGCGGAGGCCGTGTCGGTGGCCGACGACGTGGCGCCACGGCCCGAACGCGACGCTGATTAGCCGGTGGGTACGTCGCGCCGCTCGTGGCGGTACCGGGCCAGGGCGCGGGCGACCTCCTCGAGCAGGTGGTCGATATCGAAGGGTTTGAGCACCACGCCGATGGCGAGCTGATCGAGGTGGCCCTCGAGCTCTTCGACCAGCTTGCGGGCGGCGGTGCAGACAACGACGGGGATGCCAGCCGTCTGCCGGTCCATGCGCAGCGCCTGCAGCAGTTGCCAGCCGATCGGCTCGCCCCCGATGATGAAATCGAGGACGATCAGGTCGGGACCCGCTTGGGCGATGTCACGCAGCTTATCGCCCACATCGCCGGCAAACTGGTCGACCGTGACCCGATAGCCCTGCTCTTCCAAGAGATCGCGGAAGAGAGCCAGGATCTCGGGCGTGTCGTTGATGACCAGCACGTGCGCGGGTACTGCTGACTGGCCGTTGGGGCTCGTCTCGGACGCAGCCATCGCGCTCCGTTCCCCTTCCCACCAGACGCGGGATCGAACGCGCGTCTTAACCGCGCCCGCCTTGTCGCCAGCGGGCTTGAAGCGCGCTCTACCACCGTTTGCTCGTCGCCAGGAAGGAACCCATCCCGCCCCTCCTCCGTGCATCGGCTGTTGTGGACGGCAGTGTAGCAGGCTAGGTGCCCCCGGATATGATGGGCGCGCGAGGGCGACGACCCGCGCTCTGGAGACGGGGCATCTAATGCTGCCAGATGTCGGCGGGAAGGGCGCCGGACTGATCTTTGCAGGTGCTCGCCTCCCTCGCGCTTACGGGGATGTGTCGCGCTCCCGATCCCGGAAGCAGGTGTGTCGCCCACAACGAACACACCATGCGAATGGCTTCTCTGGCAGTTCGGACTGGGGCAGGATAACATCTGAGCGTCAGGAATGCGTGATGGATCTCTGCTCACGGACCGCCGGTTGTTGTCTGCCCTCGCCCCAAGGCTCGTGACTGCCTCCGCCAAGTTGGGTGTCGTCAGCAATGACGACTCTCCCGGACTCTGGTATATCCGACTCCGACGTGCTCGTCTCAGCACCCAGATTACTGATCCATTCTGTTACGCGCCGGCTATGATCGTTCGTCCGACAGTGCCCGCTTCCCACGCCCACCTGCCCGCAGCGCAACGCCATGCCCATGCAGGATCGTCCTAATCGTGCCATACGAATAGCCCACCCGGTCCACGACCTGCCTGATCGTGAGCCCATTTTCGTAGAGCCGCACAGCCTTTTCGGTATCTTCCGGGGTGATACCTTGTTCCCGCAATGCCACATCCTCACCCCGAAGCAACTGGCGGAGCCCACTCCTCGAGACGCTATACTCCCGGCTGAGCGCCCGAATTGCCTCTCCCGCGGTATAGCGCGTCACCAGCTCCTCAATTTTCTGAGGAGCGAAGCGCCGCCGAAGAGCCCTTGTCGGGACTCGAGCGGGCTCGATGGGCGCCGGCATCGGATGGCGCTTTCGGGACTGCTGGGCAAGCGTCGCCAACTCACCAAGACCCGGTGGCATCAGCGTAGACTTGTTCGAGTATCGGTCTACGCCGTGTACCGAAGCCAAACTCCCTCCCAGATTGAGCGCGTGATCGTTTCGTCCTGACGAATGGGGGCACCATGGGGCTCAACGCTGGACTCGTGATTCCCCGCGGCGATACGTCCGACCTTGTCGCGCGCGTCAAACAGGCGGAACAGCGTGGCGTGCGAGCGATCTGGACGACGGTCGGCGGTCCGACCGCCGATCCCGTGACCGCGTTTGCGGCGGCCGGCGCGGCGACTGAGCGCATCGGCCTCGGCACGGCCA
>JAICJW010000165.1 GCA_025928215.1 Chloroflexia bacterium
CGTACGCCATGACCTCGTTCTCCGGCAGCATGGCGATCTCCGCCTGCGGATCAATAAACTTCCGAATCATCCAGATCATCGCGGCGCGATCCAGCCGCACCCCCACCCGTGTCACCCACTGCATCGCATCTTCCTTCCGTACCTGAGGACTGGAGCGATTTGCAGAAAGATTGCCACCGCCGTTGCTATTGGTATCGCTCGCGCTCAATCCTCAGTCCTCAGTCCTCAGTCCTCAGTCCTTTTCCCTTTACCCCAACACCGCCCGCAGCCGCCGCGCGACGATCTCTTCCTCGCCCGGCTTGAGGAGCGCCGTGACGATGCCGATGCCCCGCTCGTGGAGGAAGTTCTGCGTGACGGCGACCGGTGGATCGCCCTCGATCAGTTCGTTGACAATCGCCGCGACGGACTTCTCCACGATCACCTCGTCTATGCGGATCACGCCCGTCGGGTAGGCGCGGGGCGCATCCTGCTCTCCCAACCGCTCCACCCGGACGCCCCGCAACCCGTCCACGGCGGCAAGGATCGTGGCGAGGCGGCGCTCCTGCTCCACCCGCTCGGCGGCGTGATCGCGCGCGAGGAAGCGGCGCAGGGCGACGATCAACCCGACGATCTCCTCCTTGCCGACCTTCATCGGTCGCCCGAGGCCGTGGTGCGGCGGGCCGGGCAGCACGCCACTCGCGATGTACCGTTCCCTCCATGTCCATGTCTCCGGGTAGACATCCATATCCTGATGCTGCAAGGCGACCGATTCGATCAGGTCGGCGCGCCCGACGAGGATACCCGATGCCTGCGGCCCGCCAATCGCCTTGCCGCCACTGAACGCGACGAGGTCCGCCCCGGTGGCGATCACCGCGCGCAGGTTCTCGGCGGGCGGCAAGGCGGCGGCGGCATCCACGATCACCGGCAGGCCGTGCCGGTGCGCGATGGCGACCACCTCCGCCAGCGGCACGACACCCGGCGCGGTGCCGAAGGAGTAGACGAGCGCCGCCGTTCGCGCGGTGATCGCTGCTTCGATCTGCCACGGCCAGGTGATTCCCTGCCCCGGAAAGCCGAGATAGCCGACCTCGACCAGTGTCGCCCCCGCCAGGCGCAAGGCGTGCGAATACGCCGTCAGGTGGGGTCGCTGGACGATGATCTCGCCACGCAGCCCCGTCGTGTCGGGCAGGCGATCCATCGCCGCGACATCCAGCCCGGCGATGCACGCCGCCGCCCCAAGCGCGAGGCCGGCAGCCGCCCCGGCGGTCACATAGCCCGCCGCCGCGCCCGTCGCCGCCACCAGTTCGCGCCCTGCCGCTTCCTGCAAGTCCTCGATCCGCACGCAGGATTGCGCCGCCTCCGCCATCGCCGCCGCGACTTCCGGGTGCAGGGGCGCGCCACTGAGCCGCGTCACCGGCCCCGCGACATTGAGCACCGGGCGGACGCCGAGCGTGTCGTAGATCGTCATTGCTACCCCTCTCCCGCTCCCGCAGGCGATCCCCGTCACTGCCGGGCGATGGCTGCCCGACCGCCACGCAGAACGAATTTCTGTATCTTGCCCGTCGCCGTCTTCGGCAGCTCGCCGACGAAGCGGACGGTATGCGGCGCTTTGAAGTGCGCCAGCCGGTCCCGCGTGAACTGGCGTAACTCCGCCTCGGTCGCCTCTTTCCCCGGCTTGAGGACGACGAAGGCGTGCGGCGTTTCGCCCCACTTCTCATCCGGCAGGCCAACGATGGCGACCTCCTGCACCGCCGGATGCCGCAGCAGGACGCCCTCGACTTCAATCGAGGAGATATTCTCACCGCCGCTGATGATGACATCCTTCAGGCGGTCACGGATCTCGGCGTAGCCATCAGGGTGGACGACGGCGGCATCGCCGGTGTGAAACCAGCCCCCCGCGAACGCCTTCGCCGTCGCCTCCGGGTCGTTATAGTATCCCTCCATGACGACATTGCCGCGCACGGCGATCTCGCCCATCGTCTCGCCATCGTGCGGCACCTCATTGCCCTCGTCATCCATGACGATCAGTTCGCCCGACGTGACCATTTCGACGCCGGTGCGCGCCTTCTGGATCGCGCGATCTTCCGCCGAAAGCGCGGCATGCTCGGGGAGCGGCTCGCAGATCGTGATGAAGGGCGCGGTCTCTGTCAGGCCATAGACCTGCGTCACCTCCCAGCCGAACTCCCCCTCGATCCGCTCAATCGTCGCCGCCGCCGGAGGCGCACCCGCCGTCACCACCTGAACGCCGGGGCGGACGCGACCACGGACCTCGGCGGGGCAGTTCGCGAGGCCAATCAGGATCGTCGGCGCGGCGCAGAGCATTGTCACCGCCTCGTCGGCAATCGTCGCGAAGACGCGCGGCGGCTCGACCCGGCGCAGGCAGACATGCGTCGCCCCGACCGCCGTGACCGTCCAGACGTAGGTCCAGCCATTGGCATGGAACATCGGCAACGTCCACAGATAGCGATCCGCCGGGGTCATATGAAGATGGATGAGCGTGCCGACGGTGTTCATGTAGGCATTGCGGTGGGTAATCATCACCCCTTTGGGGCGCGAGGTCGTCCCGCTCGTGTAGTTGATCGTCAGCAAATCGTGCTCGCTAATCGCCGGGGGCGTGAATGCCTCCGGCGCTGCGGCGATCAGCGATTCGTAGTCCAGCCAGCCCCGCGGCGCCTCCCCTTCGAGGCAAACGAATTGCTCGACGCCCGGTATCTGCGCGCGGATACCGTCCACCATCGCGCAGTACTCGGGGTGGACGCAGACGATCCGCGCGCCGCTGTGGTTGAGGATATAGGCGAAGTCGTCCGCGATCAGGCGGTAATTGATCGGTACGAGCACCGCGCCGAGTTGCGGCACGGCGTAGTAGGCCACCAGATGGCTATGCGTGTTCGGAGCGATGTACGCCACCCGGTCGCCCTGCCGAATGCCCAACTGCCGCAGCGCCGCCGACCAGCGGTCACAGCGTGCGAAGAACGCCGCATAGGTCAATCGCCGGTCGCCATCCACGACCGCCTCACGATGCGGATACAACCGGCGGGCGCGGCGCATGAACTCCAGAGGTGTGAGCGGCGTTTCCAAACGACTCCCTCCCGTACTGAGCGACCCGCGATGGTGGCATAAGCGCGCGGCAGCGCGCGCGCCTGATCCATCAGTGGCGCGACGAAACCCCGTTGGTTACGGCGATTCTAGCATGAAACACGAACGGGCTGCGGCGCATCGACGCTTCTGACATCAGGGGCGCACGTGCGGTGAGGGTTGTGGCATGTGCCGCGATTTACGCCGTCGGGAGATGATGTCCCATTGGCGGCTGCCGCCGATGATCTGGCGGGGACTCATGCGGCTCTCGCTCTGCCTGATCGCGCGTCCGCTCCACGGTGGTAATCGCGATGAACAAGCCGCAAAAGAGCAGGATGAAGACGCCGGCGAAACACGCCATCAAAATGTACGTTGCCATCTGACACCTCCATAACGACACTTCATGCGCTGCATTTCTGGTGCCATCACGCACGGTGCGGGAACCACACGAAGGCGCGGTTCGTCCTTTACGCGGGTGGACGCAATTGAGTAGAGTAGTGGTGCCATTCTCATGTACGATAGATCAGACCCGGCACGATGACAGGAAGGATGACAGACCATGGGGGAATCCCAGCCTCCCGGCGAGCCGTCGCTGGATGTGCAGGAAACGGTGCTCCCGGCGGGCGACAGCGCGACACCGACCACGCTCTTCGAGAACCGCTACCGGATCGAGCGGATCATCGGTGAGGGGGCGTTCGGGCGCGTCTATCTCGCTCTGGACAGCCGCCTGCGGCGCAATGTGGCGATCAAAGAACTGCTTGCCAGCCGGAACAGCACCGATCCGGCGACGTACGAGCGATATCTGGAGCGGTTCCAGCGCGAAGCCCGCGCGACCGGCATGGTGCAGCAGTCGAACGTCGTCACCGTCTACGATCTGCATGTGGACGCGACGGGCAACAATTACCTCGTGATGGAATACGTGGACGGCACGAATCTGCGCGATCTCCTCGCTCAGGTCGGCACGCTGCCGGTGAACCGCGCGATCGCGATCACCACGGACATTGCACGGGCGCTGGAAGCGGTGCATGAGCAGGAAATCGTCCACCGGGACATCAAGCCCGCGAACATCATGATTACCCGGCGCGGGGCGGCGAAATTGATGGACTTCGGCATCGCGCAGGTCGGCCATGAGAGCCTGCGCACGCAGATCGCCTCCGGCCATCCCGGCACGCCGATCTACATGAGTCCGGAGCAATCCTCCGGTTACGGCTACATTGACGGCCGCTCCGACCTCTACAGCCTCGGCCTCGTCCTCTACGAGATGCTGGCGGGCGAACCGTACGCGCGGCATCGCCAGCCGCTCGCCACGCTCCGCAGCAACCTGCCGCCCCAGGTGACGGCAATCGTGGATCGGGCGACCGCGCGGGACATAGACGCGCGGTATCAGAGCGCCGCCGATCTCCTGAAAGATCTGGAAAACCTCGGCACCGCGACGGCCCCGGCGACGAACGCCTATCCCCGCCCCGACACCAACCAGGCGGGCCTCGGTGCGCCTCCACCCCTCTGGCCAACCGGCAGCGGGGCGCCAACACCCCCGGCCGGCGTGCCCTCGGCATACGGCGGCCCGACGACGCAGGGAACGCCCGGCGCGCCGGCCTATCCACCGGGTACGACGGACTACACGGGCGGAGGCTACGCGCCACCGGTCTACCCTGCCGTGCCTGGGTATCCTCCACCATCCGGGCCAACGCCAGGGCGCGGCAACCGGGGGCTGCTCTTCGGCATCGGCGGCGCGCTCGTCGCCGTGCTCGCCGTCGTCGCGGCCTTTGTCATCTTCTCGAACCGCAACACGCCCACTCCCGCGCCCACCGCGACCATCAGCATCCCCACCGCCGCGCCCGCTTCGACGCCCACCAGCGCCCCCACGGCCCGCCCGACGACCGCCCCAACGCCGACGACCGCGCCGACACGCGCACCCACCGCGACCGTCGCGCCGACGACCGCGCCGACGACCGCACCCACCAGCGCGCCGACGAGCGTGGCCGGTGGCCTGACGCCGTTCACCGACCCGAAGACCCTCATCCGGCTGCAATATCCATCCAACTGGAAAGCGACCAAAGTGGCGGACGACGCGACCAATATCCTCGAACTGGACGGGCCGGACAACGTCATCTTTCTCGCCTACATCAACGACCCGCAGCAAGGCACGATCGCGGACGAGATCCAGATCATCAAAAAGAATGAGGACACGAGCACGACGTTCACCTATAGCAATCAGCAGATCACGGACACGACGATTGGCGGGGAACCGGCGAAGGCGCTGACCTACACCTTCCTCTCCAAGAGCGACGCGACGAATACCGGCCCCGGTCAGTGGTGGGTCGTCAATCACGGCGGCAAGCAGTTCTCGTTCCGCTCCAACTTCCCTGGCAGCCATCAGCCGGAACTGGACGCGATCCTCGGCTCCGTCGTTTTCGCGAACAACGGCGTATTCGCGAGCACCACCACCTGGACCGATCCGAAGGGGCTGGTGCAGTTGCGCTACCCGAATGGCTGGACCACCACGACGGATGCGGCGGTCGCTGCCAACGTGCTCGAACTCGATGGCCCGGACAGCACTTTCTTCTTCGTGGACATCTACGATCCCCAGACGGCGGCGACGGTCAGCGATGAGATCGCCGATGTCCGCAGTGGGCATGCAAAGGCGACGAAATTCACCTATGTGGACGGCCCGGTGAGCGATGTACAGGTCGGTGGTCAGCCGGCGAAGACCTTCACCTTCACGTATACCGCAAAGGACACGCCGGGCGCGACGACCTACAACGGCCAAATCTGGGACGTAAACAACAACGGGAAGGAATTTCTCCTCACCGCCAACGCCGGGGGCGCGCACAAGGCGGAGATAGACGCCATCATCGCCTCGATCACCTTCAAGACGTAGCGCCGGGCGATAGGATCACGACGCGAAACCGGGGGCAATCGCTGCCCCCGGTTCACCTGCCTCGGTCGCCGCATCGCACGCCGTTGGGCGATCGCGCCTTCTCAGGCGGATGTTGGGCGATCCTCACGCCAGTGCCGGTACCCACGCCGCCTCCAGGGGCCAAAGGGGCCGAAGAAGAAGAAGAGTGGCAACGCCAGCCAGATGAGGTGCGCGCCGGTCAGTGCGCAGAGGACGATGAGCGCGATCACGATCGGCACGAGCATCGCGAACCGCAACGGCGGGCGGAAATCGTGCCAGGTGCGATCTTGCTCCGCCCCCTGCGGCGCGGCAGGGCGGGGCAGATCAATGAACAAGTCATCGAGTTCGCGCAGCGTCTTGGCCGCGTAGCAGCGATCAATTCGCTCGTCGTACTCCCGCGCATCCAGCCGCCCCTCCGTGTAGTGCTGCCGGAGCCTGGTCGCTGTCGCCTCGCGATCAGCGTCGGACGCCCGTACCCCTCGGGTGTAGGATGCGCTACCGCGCTCGCTCGTCTTTCCCGTGTCATCAGTAGATTCCGTGGACATCTGGTACTCCTTTCCGTCGTGGTGCCAATTATCGAACGCTGGCGGATGCGTGAGAGAGATCAGGCGCGGGCCACCGCACGGCCCGGCGCCCCGCAACGGCGAGTCGCTGCGCCACCGCGAGGATCACGATCGCGTTGACCGGATGGAGCGCGGCGATCAGCCCCGGCCCCCGGATGAGCAGCGACTGCACGAGCGTCAGACCGAACAGCGCCGCCGACAGGCCGATGCGCATCCGCCCCAGCCTGCCGGCGAGGGCAAGCACGAGCAGGATCAACGATACCGGCACGATCAGGGAACCGGTCAGCCGGTGTACGCCGAAGCCCGCCGTCGTGAACAGCCCAAGCCCCGCGAAGAAGAACTGCGCGCCGACCGCCACGAGGACGATCCACGCCAGGCCCGTGTGCATTTGGGAGAGAATGTTCCGCATCGCACGCCCCTCATCGTTTCAGATGACCTCTGCCTGCGGCCACTTCCGCAAGCACACCCTGATGATGAACCGCGAATATCACGAACGAATACGGCGAAAAGTCACGAATCGGTCACGGTCTGTGCACAGTGCGGGCAACCGCCATGACGAAGCCGCACCGAGCCGCTCAGGGCGTGGCACAATGGCCCTGACGCGCCATTCGAGAGACGCTCCGGCGCGGCGCTGAGCGGAGGGAGATGAGGACGACGATGAGCGAGCAACGAACGGTACTGGTCGTGGATGACGACGCGACTATCGTGGAGTTGATGCGCGACTTTCTCGAAGCCGAGGGCTTCCGGGTGGAGGGCGCGACGAACGCGCGGGATGCCCTGGCGGTGATGGGGCGGGCCTCGGTAGATTGCCTCCTCCTCGACATCATGATGCCGGGCGAGAGCGGCTTTGAACTCTGCCGGCGTGTCCGCACGATGAGCGACGTGCCGATCTTGTTCCTCTCGGCGCGGGGGGAGGACTTGGATAAGATTCGCGGGCTGGGCTTGGGCGGCGATGATTACATCGTCAAATCCGCAACGCCGCCGGAGGTCGTGGCACGCATCAAGGCGGTGCTGCGCCGCTCACTCGGCAAGGAGGCCGCCCAGGATGCCGTGCTGGACTACGGGCGTCTGACGCTGGATGTGCGGGCGCGCGAGGTCCGCGTGGACGGCACGCCCGTCTCCTTCACCCCACGGGAGTTTGAAGTCCTCTGCCTCCTCGCCGAGCATCCGCGTCAGGTCTTCACCTACGAGCAACTGCTCGAGCATTTCTGGGGCGGCATCGGCGACCGCCATACCGTCACGGTCCATATCGGTCGGATCCGCGAGAAAATCGACGCGGACCCAAATACGTCCCCGTTCATTGTGAATATCTGGGGCGTCGGCTATCGCTTCGAGGGGAAAAAGCGATGAGAATGCTCGGCATCCGCCAGTACATGATTGTAGGGATGCTGACTTTCTTCCTCCTGCCCGCGCTGGCCTACGGAGCGACGGACCTGTTCGACCGCCATGTCCTGCACCCGCAACAGACCGCACAGCAGGATGCGGCGGTGCGTGCCGCCCAACAGGAAGTCGCGGTGAATGCCGCCCGCTGGCACGATCCCGCGTGGCAAGCCTCCGTCCAGAAGACATTGGACACGCTCGGTGTGGGGGTCGTGATCCGCGATCCATCCGGCGTGGACGTGTTCAGCGCCGGACAAACCGGCGCCCGCGATCATCCGGGATGGTGGTCCGGGGTGCATCTCAGCCAGCAGACAATGGTCGTGGAGAATGGGCAGGCAGCGGGGACGGTGGACCTCTTCGCCCCGCAGCGCGATGACGGGCTGGCACGCGCGGCGGCGACGATCGCGCTGGCGCTCGCGATTCTCAATGTCGGCTGGCAGATGCGCCGCTCCGTGGTGAAACCGCTCGAAGCGATGGGGCGGGCGGCGCGGCGGATCGCGGGCGGCAATCTGGATTTCGCCCTACCACACTCGCGCGTGAAGGAGATCGCGGCGGTATGCGCCGCCTTTCAGGCGATGGGAGACGGGCTGCGAGCGTCAATCGGGCGGCAGGCGGCACTGGAGGAGGAGCGGCGCTTCTTCGTCGGCGCGATTGCCCATGACCTGCGCACGCCATTATTCACCCTGCGCGGCTCGCTGCTCGGACTGGAGCAGGGACTGGCGACCTCCCCCGCGAAGGCCGCGCGCTACATCGCGGTCTGCCGGCAGAAAGCGGATCAACTGGACCGGCTCGTGGATGACCTCTTCGCCTACACGAAGGCGGAATATCTGGAACAGACCCTGCGCCGCGAACGGCTGAATCTCGGGGGAATCTTCGCGGAGGCCGTGGAGGATATCCAGCCACGCGCGCAAGCAAAGGGTGTGACCGTCGAGCGCGACGGGCCAGACGATTGCCCCGCGCTCGCGGGTGACGCGCACCTGATCGGGCGCGCGATGGAGAATCTGCTCGATAATGCCCTCCGCCACACGCCACCGGAGGGTGAGATTACGTTGCGCTGGCGGATGGACCCGGATCGTGTCACCTTCACCGTCGCGGACACCGGGCCGGGGATCGCCGCGCACGACCTGCCGCATCTCTTCGAACCGCTCTACCGGGGCGAAGCATCGCGGAACCGGGAGACGGGCGGCGCGGGCCTCGGCCTCACGATTGCCCGCCGCATCCTCCGGGCGCATGGCGGCGATCTCACGGCTGCGAACGGATCCGCGGGGGGAGCCGCGTTTACCGGCTGGCTGCCGCTCGCGAGCCGGGGGCCGAATATTGTGGTATCGGCATGAAAAGGGAGCGGGGTATACCCCGCTCCCTGCCTCCCCTGTACTCAGCACTCAGCACTCAGCACTCAGTATTCGGCAC
>JAICJW010000003.1 GCA_025928215.1 Chloroflexia bacterium
ACGGCCCGGCAATCCAGGATACCGATGAACTGGTGCTGATCGAGCGGGCAATCGCCGGCGACGAAAAGGCGTTCGCGGAACTCGTTACGCGCTATCAGACGGCTGTCTACAACCTCGCCAACCGGATGCTCGGCGATGCGGGCGAGGCGGAGGATGCCGCACAGGAAGTCTTCCTCCGTATCTACCGGCGGCTGGCAACGTACGATGCCGATCACCGCTTCTCGACGTGGGTCCTTTCGATTGCCAGCCATTATTGCATTGATCTGCTTCGCCGCAAGCGCCCCTGGCTCGTGCCGATCGAAAATATCTCCAACTGGATGCGCGCTCGCTCGCGCGGGCCGGAAGCATCGGCGCTCGTACAGGAGCAGCAGGATACGGTGCGCAACCTGCTCGCGAAACTGCCCGAACATTATCGTCTCGTCCTTTTGCTGCGGTACTGGCACGATCTCGGCTATGAGGAGATCGCGCAGGTCGTTGATCTGCCCGTCAGTACAATCAAGGCGCGTTTGCACCGGGCGCGGAACGCGCTTGCGGCGCTCGTGAATGGGGATGGGAGGCTTGCCGATGCATTGCAAGCAAACCCGTAGCCTTCTCCTCCAATCGCTGGAACATCCTCTCGACGCCGAATGCGAGCGCATCGTTCAGGCGCACGTCGTGGAATGCACTGAGTGCCGCCGGTTTGCCGAGGCGATGCGGATGTGGCCAGCCCATGCCGCCGCCCAGCAGCGTCGCCGGAATGCGCCCGACCTCACCGAGCGCGTGCTCGCCAATGTCCGGCCCTTGCCGCCGCCGTGGGTCTACCGGCACGAGCAACAAAACAAGCAGGTGCCGCAAATGGTCGCCTTCGTCGTCGGCGCGCTGGGGGTTTCGCTCGCCTTCCTGATGCTCTGCCTGACGTTCGTCGTTGCGATTACGGGGCAGACGCGGCCCGCAGCGAGGGGCCAGGAACAACTGATGGTGCCGGAAGTGTGGCACGATATTCAATTGTGGATGAACAGTATCCCGAGCGATCACGCACACGCCGTCGTGACCGTGGTCGTCGCGCTCGCGTTCACCGCCCTCGTCGTCACCTGGTTCCGCACCCTCTCGGTTCATGTTGGCCGTGACCGCCAATAACGCTCCCGCCGGACTCCCCCCGACTCCCATGCCGGTTCCAACCCCGATCCCGATCCCGATCATTCGCTTCGAGCGCGCGACCCGTCGGTACACGACGGGTCGCGGCATCGTCACCGCGCTCCACGAGGCGACCTTCACGGTGGCGCGGGGCGAGTGGGTGGCGATTGTCGGGCCGTCCGGCAGCGGCAAGAGCACGCTGATGAATCTTCTCGCCGGTATTGATCGGGCGAGCGCGGGCGAGGTATGGGTCAACGGCCAGGACTTGACGCAGCTCTCGGAGGAGCGGCTGGCACGCTGGCGCGGGCGCGAGGTCGGCATCGTCTTCCAGTTCTTCCAGTTGATGCCGACGCTGACGGCGGTCGAAAATGTCGTCCTGCCAATGGAGTTGCGCGGTCGGTGGCGTGGCGAGCGGCGGAAACGGGCGCTGGCCTTGCTGGATCGGGTCGGTGTCGCTGATCTCGCGGCCAGTCTGCCCGCGCAGATGTCGGGTGGGGAGCAGCAGCGCGTCGCCATTGCCCGTGCGCTCGCCAATGACCCGGCGATTTTACTCGCGGACGAACCGACGGGCAATCTCGACTCGGCGACGGGGGAGCGGATTATCGAATTGCTCGCGGAACTCGCCGATGGCGAGCGGACGTTGCTGATTGTCACGCATGACGCGCGCCTGGCGTCTCGCGCGCCACGAACGATTGGCCTTGCGGATGGCGTCATCATGCAGGACACTAACGTATCCGCCGGGACGGTCCTCGCTGAGGCGCCGCTCGCAGAGGCGAACGAAACGGTATAGCGGGTGGGCGCGGCGCGACGGATCGGTATATCACGCGCATGACGATACTGATCACCAAAACAATCCGCGATTTCGGCGTGCGCCGCCTCCGGTCGGCATTGCTGCTGCTGGGCATCGTAATCGGTGTCGCGGGGGTCGTCGCCATCGCCTATACCGCGCGAAACCTCGCCGCTGCTCAGCGCGCGGCGTATGTCTCCGCCTCGCAAGCTGATCTCTTCATCAATGTGCGGAGCTTTCCTGCCGCGCTCACCAATGTCATCCGGGAGACGGACAATGTCCAAACCGTCGAATCGCGCGTCAGCGATTACCTCCAGTGGTCGAATGGTGGCCCTTATCGGGATGTGCTGATCTATGGCGTGCATGATTTCAACAACATGCAAATCAACCGCCCGACGCTGATCGCGGGGCGCTGGCCGGGGAAGGGAGAGGCCGTCCTCGATTATTCATCCCAGCGGCTGCAACCCGTGGCGATTGGTGACACGATCGCGCTGCGGGAGAGCGTCGCGACCCCACCCGTCTATGCGCGCATCAGCGGCTTCACGCGCACGCCGGGGGAGCCGGATGCCTCGATTCAAAACCGTGCGACCGGTTATGCACCGGCGGCGGATGTGCAACTGTGGCGTCAGGAGCCGGGAGATAACCAATTGCTTGTGCGCCTCGGAGAACTCCGGCGGGCGACTGAGACGCGACAAGCGATCATCCGCGTGCTGGACAAGCGTGGCATCGCGCATGGGCAAGGAGCGATCCGCGATCCGCAGCAGGCGGTTGGGACGAAAGAACTCGGCGTGCTCCTGCTCCTGATGTCCGTCTTCTCGGTGATTGGCGTCGTGCTCAGTGGATTTCTCGTCTGGAACACGATGACGGCGGTGATGTCCGAGGAGATGCGGCAAGTCGGTATCCTGCGCGCCCTCGGCGCCAGCCGCTGGCAGGTATTGCGCACCTATCTGTTCCCCGCAATCCTTGTCGGCTTCGTCGGCAGCCTCGCCGGTATCGCCGTTGGGGTGATCGGCGGCGGCGCGCTTGCCGCGTTTCTCGGCGGATTGATCGGCCTCGCCTTGCCGCCATTCACGCTCGCGCCGCGGGAGGTGGTGCTCGGGTCGCTGGTCGGCATGGGTGTCGGGATGGGTGCGGCGATCTTCCCCGCGTGGCAGGGAACGCGTGTCACGGCACTGGAACTGCTGCGCAATTACGGCGTTCGCGCGGACTATGGGGTCGGATTCATCCAAACGATGCTCGCCCGCTTGCAGGGAACGAGCGCGATGGTCGCGATGGCGATACGGAACACCTGGCGGCGGCGCGTTCGGTCGGTCGTGACGATGCTCGTCGTCGGCGTCGGCGCGGCGGCCTTCATCGGCACCCAGGCGCTCAATGCGTCAGTATCCCATACCGTAGATAGTTTGTACGCGATCTATGCGGCGGATGCGTGGCTGAGTTTCAACCGCGCAATGAGTCTCCAGTTTACGGACGAACTGCGCCGGGATCCCGACATCGTCGCATCGGAGGGGTGGGTGCGCGACGACGCATATGTGCAACAAACATTGACCGACCTCTGGGGCATTCCGGCCGACACGGCGCTCTACCTTCATCAGGTAACGGCGGGGCGCTGGTATGCCGCGCATGACCCGGCGGAAGTGGTGGTGACGGCAAATCTCGCGCGCAGCCTCGGCTTGCATGCGGGCGATCCGCTGAACGTCGTCTACCGCAAGCGGCAGCAGACGTACAGTATCGTCGGAATCGTGGATGACGCGAGCACCTATCTGGGCAGCCGCGCCACCGGCAAGGTCTTCATGACGCCGGAGAACGCGAACACTCTGCGGGGAACGGGCAATGTCGCGGATTTCTTCGCGGTCCGCTTCACGGACTCGTCGCCGGGCGGGGTGAATGCGGCGCTCCGGCAGGTCGAGCAACAGTTCCGCACCGACGAGCCATCGGCACTTGCCGCGTATGAGGATCGCGCGAATACCCAGAACGTCACGCGCATCCTCACGGTGTTGCTCGATGCGATGGTGGTCGTGGTCGCGGTGATCGGGATGGTCGGCCTCGTCAATACGCTCATACTCAATATCACCGAGCGGCGGCGCGAACTGGGCATCTTGCGCTCGATTGGCGCGGGTGGCGGCGCGCTCATCCGGCTGCTCGTCAGCGAGGGGATTGTGCTCGGCGGGCTGGGCTACGGGCTTGGGCTTGTCGGCGGCTACGCGCTCGCCCGCTATCTCGTCGCGTTGGCGGGGGCGGAACTCTTCCGCATGCAATTTACGCTGTCGCCGCTTGTCCTTCTGCTCACCGGCGTATTGACGCTCGTCGTCGCGGCGGGGGCGAGCGTGGCACCCGGCATCCTTGCGGCGCGGCTCCGCCCCATCGAGGCGGTGCGCTATGAGTAGGCGGCCAGCAATCGCACTGGGGTTGCTCCTTGTCGTGGTCGCTGGCGTCGCCATTTGGGCGGGATTCTTCCGCACATCGCGCGGTAGTGTCCATACGGTGACGGTCGAACGCCGCGCCGAATTGAGCGCGACCGTGCAAGCGACGGGCAAGGTGGATGTGACCGGAAAGCTGGTCATCCCCCTCTCGCAGACGGGCACCGTGCGCGTCGTCGCTGTCAAAGTCGGCGATAGCGTGCATACGGGCGATCTGATCGTGGCGATGGATGATGCCCGCCAGCGTCAGGATGTTCAGGCGGCATCGGATGCGCTCGATGCGGCGCAATATGGCCTGACGAGCGCTCGCGCCCGTGGCGGTGGCGATCCGGGCGGAAGTGCGGCGATCATCACCGCCGAAGCGGCGGTGCAGGACGCACAACGCCGCCTTGACACCGCGCGGGACGCTCTCAGACGCACCCTCGTGCTCGCGCCGATAGATGGCACGATCCTCTCGCTGTCCGTTGTGGAGAAGGGCAGTTACAATCAGGGGCAGGAAGTCACCCAGATTGCCAATGTGCAGAATCTCGTCCTGACGGTTGATCTGGACGAACTCGACGTGCCGCGCCTCGGGGACAACCGCGCGACGAAAATCATCTTTGACGCCTTCCCCGGCAACGAAATCACCGGCACACTCACCGCTATCGCGCCAGTGGCGACGAATCGGGGTGGGCGCACGATCTATGAAGGGACCGTCACCTTTGCCCGCCCGCCGAATCTCGATCTCCGGCCCGGTATGGGCGCGGACGTCACCATCGCGACCCGCACCGAGCAGAATGTGCTCGTCGTGCCGGATCTCGCCGTGGAGACGATTGGCGCGAAGACCTTTCTCACTGTTCTCCACGATGATGGATCGCGCGAACGTGTCGAAGTACGCACCGGTATCCGCACGAACGGCGTGATCGTCATCGCAAGTGGCGTCAGCGAAGGCACACACGTCGTCGTGCCGTAGGAGAGATATGGGTGGTGGCAGGCTGAAGCCCGCCACCACCGGGAAGAGTGCTATCCTATGTGGATGTCCCGCTGCTGTGTGACTCGACGGACGGCTTCGCGGGTTCGTCGAGGACATTCACGTACTGATTGAGGCGCGACTTCGCCTCGTCGCCGAGCCGGTTAATCTCATCGCTCAGGCTGCTAACGCCCTGTTGCAGCATTTCGATTAGCCGGTCAATAGCCTCCTCGATCAGCGGCATATTCTCGCGCACCGCGCCCTGAAGTTGCTCGTCAATGTTCGCGAACTGCGAACCGAGCAGCGAAGAGAGTTTCGCTCGCCCCTGCTCGCTCCGCATATACATAATGAGTGCGACTGCCCCCGCCGAGAGGGCGCCGCCCGCGCCGAAGCGCGCGAACTTCTGTCCTTTTGTCTCCGCGTCGTTCGTCGTCATTGCCATCGGTCTCCTCCTCTTTCCGTACAACCCTATTGCAACTTACGCGCCGCCGGAATTCCGCTCCTTTTCCTCGTCTATCTCCGGGATGAGTCGTTCGAGTATGGCCGCGAGCCGTTTCGCGCTCTGTGCCCCTTGATGTACCACGTCGGTGTGCGAGAGCGATTCCGCCCCCACGATATTTGTGATCGAGGAGAAGGCGAGGACATCCATGCCGCAACACCGCGCGACCAGCGCTTCCGGCGCGGTAGACATCCCGACCGCATCCGCCCCGATCGCGCGGAGGAAACGCTGCTCGGCGGGGGTTTCGTAACTCGGGCCGCCGACCATCGCATAGACCCCTTCGCGCAGCACGATGCCCGCGCTCGCGGCGGCGATGTGGGCGCGGGCGCGCAGGTGGGGCGTGTAGACATGCGTGCAATCGAGGAAGTTCGGCCCGCCGCGCAGGGGGTTGTGGCCGATGAGGCCGGGCAAGTTGATATGATCGCCGAGAACCATCAGATCGCCGACGCCGTAGTCCGGGTTGAGGCCGCCCGCCGCGTTCGTGAGGATGAGCGTCGTGATCCGCGCGTGGTGCAACAAGCGAACGTACTCCGTGACCGCCGCGATACTGACACCCTGATAGGAGTGCAGGCGGCCGCTGACGAGCAGGATGGGGACGGTGCCGCAGTTCACGAGCGCAAATTCCCGGCGATGGCCGGGTACGTCGCCCGCGTCGCTGCGCATGAAGGACGACCACGACCAGCGCCCGATGACCGGCCATGCCGCCAGCGCGTCACCGAGGCCCGATCCGAGGGTGACGGCGATGCGTGGCTGCGTGCCCGTTGCCTCGATGACAGCGGCAAACGCGGTTTCGGGGTCGGGTGTTGTCGAGAGACGTGCGGCCATAATTCGGCTTTCAGATACGGTTGAGCAGTTCGGCGCGCTTCGCGTCATATTCGGCCTGCGAGATCGCACCGCGATCCCGGAGATCGGCGAGTTTCGCGATCAGAGAGGCGGCATCTTCCTGTCTGACCGGCGCGATGGCGGGCGGAGCGGGACGGTAGCCGCTTATCCGGTCGGTGTAGGAATCGCGCGCCGCGAGCACGGCCCGTTTGAAGGCGAGCGGATCGGCGACGTGCTCAAGCAGGTCCGCGCCGACATCATTGCCGGTGACGATCTCCATATCGCCGTAGTTGAGCATGCGGCCAAAGAGCGTTTGATTGAGCACGAGGTCGTTGATCATATTGAGCGATGAGTCAATCGTGTGCTTGCCGAGCAGGCCGGAGACCTGGATAACGCGGCGATCGGTGATGATGTAGTGCTCGTTGCGCCAGCGCAGAAACTGGATGAAGACTTGCAGATAAAAGATGAGCGCCAGGGCGAGGAAAACAATCAGGACGATCAGGCCGACTCTGGCGTTGCTGATCTTCACCTTCGCGACAATGCCGATGATGAGGAGGAGAATCGTCAGGAGCGCGTTGCCGGCGACCCGCTTTGCCAGAACCGTCCAGTGGGGATGCGCGGCGAACAGTTTTTCCTCGCCGTTGCCGAGCAGGTCATCAATGTATGCCATCCCGTCCCTCCCTTTCCGCCCGATAGCCGTCGTCCATCCGTTGCAACACGAGAGGCGAGCGGAGATCGTGCTCGGCAGCGGCGCGAATCCACCGGCCAAGCACCGCGCCCGCCTCGTCCAGCGCCTCCGGCGGCAATCGCACCTGCACGATCCGCGCGAGTGACTCCCGCGCGAGGAGACGGAGCGCCTTGATTGTCGCCGTCTCAATTGGTTGCGCGAGCACATCCAGGTGGCGGCACGCCGGGCAGAGCAGGCCGCCCCGTTCGATGCTGGCGACATATGGCACGTCCGGCGCAATCGGCGCGTCGCACCTAGCGCACGCCGACCAACTGGGCGCGAGGCCATTGAGGGTGAGGATGAACAACTCGAACCAGCGACAGGTCGCCGATGCGTCCGCGCCGACATCGAGCGCGACGAGCGCGGCGACAAATGCGTCATAGAGCGCACGGCTGCCGCTCTCCTCCTCGGAGAAGGTATCCACCAGTTCCGCGAGATAATAGGCGGGGCCGAGGAGATCGAGGTCCGTGCGGAGGCGCATAAACGGTTCGATCATCTCGACCTGCGCGATGATATCGAGGTCGTGCCCTTGCGCGAGCATCATCGCGCAACGACAGAATGGCTCCAGATGCCCCGATTTCTTGCTCGTCATTTTCCGCACGCCCTTCGCAGCGGCGCGCACTTTCCCGCGATCGGGCGTGATGATCGTCAGAATGCGGTCCGCCTCGCCCAGATCGCGACCACGCAGGACGATCCCTTCGGTGCGGTAGGTTCGTTGTCCCGTTGCGCGTGGCACCGTCACTCTCCTTTCGAGAGTGCGATTATCGCAGAGGACGCGCCGCCGCGCACGCTATTTCGCCGTTTTCGGTGGGAGCGGTTTTCCCGCCTATCATCCGGCTGGCTGGAAGCCTGTTCCCACCATATTTTGCTCTGGATACCGCGAATCGCGGTATCATAGCGGGGCGGTGTGTCGCGCTGGAGGTTCGCCCGTGTTGCTCGTCCTCACTGTACACGTTCAAGGGGCGCCGCTGATTTTCGGGATACCGCTCGCATTCCTGGGGGGGTTCCTCTCCTTTGTGTCGCCGTGTGTCCTCCCGCTCGTGCCGGGATACCTTGGCTACCTGGCGGGTATGTCGGTGGCGGAGGGGAGCGTGCCGCGTCGCCGGACGCTCCTGCTCACCGGGGTGGCGTTCGTCCTCGGTTTCTCGGCGGTGTTCACGCTCTTTGGCATCGCGATCGGTCAGTTCCTCACGAATGTGCAGGCGGCGCAAGGCTACATTCGCTGGATTGGCGGCGTGGTGATTATTCTTCTCGGCTTTCATATGCTCGGCGTAATCCGTGTCCCGATGTTGGATCGTACCGTGAAGGTGCAGCCGGGCGCGGCATTCATGCGGAGCAATCGGGACCGCCTGGGGATCATCGCCCATTCCCGCGTGACGCCGGAGCAGGAAAGCGAGGCGCGGACGCTCGTCGCGGAGCGGCGAACGACCGTGGCGCTGTTCGGGCGGTCGTTCCTGATCGGGATATTCTTCGCGGCGGGGTGGTCGCCCTGTGTCGGCCCGATCCTGGCGGGCATTTATGGCGTCGTCGGGGCACAACCGGCGAACGGCGGCATCCTGCTTTTCGTCTACTCGCTCGGCCTCGGCGTGCCTTTTCTCTGCGTCGCGCTGCTTTTCGGTAACGCGAGCGGCGTGCTCCGGCGCGTCAATCGCTGGTACGGGGTCATTTCAATCGCGAGCGGGCTGTTCCTGATTGCCATTGGCTGCCTACTGTTGACGGACACCTTTACGCGGCTGGCGCGGTATGCGCCCGCGATCAGCCTCCCCGGAGTGACTTGAGCGAGCATGCATGCGCTCCTGGTCAACCTCACCCCCGGCCCCTCTCCGTCAAGCGGCAAGGGGTGACTCGTTGCGTTAGCGGGGTATTTCCCAAACCCCCCGATCTCCAAGAAGTTGCTTCCCCGCGTCATCGCAACGGAGAGGGGGCCGGGGGTGAGGTTGATTAGCGATCCATGAGCGAATCTTCCTCGCGCGATGGAGACGATCCCTGTGGTATAATTCCGCCTGGTTGGAGTGGTGTGCGGGCGGCTCACGGACGCCACTTCCGTGACCGTGGATGCAAACAACGGAGTTTGCCCCATGTCTCCCTCACCGACGACCGACACCCCGACAACGACTGCGCGGCGCACCCTGACGGCGGCCCTCGATGCTGTCTGGTGGTTTTTCACCTCCGTTCGTGTCGCCCTCTGGTTGATCGGCACGACGATTGCCTGGGTATTGATGGCCACACTGGCGCAATCAACCTTCCCGGCATCGGTCGCACGGGCTATCCCCGTCACCGCTGGTCTGATGCAACGCTGGGCACGCTGGGCGGTCTGGGAATCTCCCCTCTTCCTGCTCACGCTCGGCCTGCTCGCCGTGAGTATCATCCTTGGCGGGATGGTGAACCGCTGGCCCGGCATCGCGCAGCGCATCTGGCGGCCCGGCCTCCGCACCTCCACGGGCTTCTTCAGCGCCGTCAAGACCTCCAGGGAACTCGATCTGCCAACGCCGGAGGCGGGCGTGAACGCGTTCACGGCGGTGTTGGGCGCGCATCGCTATCGCACGCTCGCCTGGCGCGATGAGAAGAGCGGTGCGACCCATCTCTATGGCGACAAGAACCGCTATAGCCTCCTGGCGACCTTTCCGTTTCATACCGGCCTCGTGCTCTTGATGTTCGGCGCGTTGATCGCCGCGATGCTCGGCTGGCGCGAAATTGGCTTCCTCGTGCCGGACGGCTCTATCCGCCCCGTCGGGCATGGCACCGGCTTGAGCATTCGGAACAATGGCTTCATAGATGCCTATTACACCGATGGGCGCGCGCGGGATTACTACTCGGATATCACGATCTATCAAAACAACCAGGTCGTGAAGACGGGCCGTCTGCGCGTGAACAGCCCGATCAGTTACGGCGGGGTGTCGCTGCATCAGGCGACGTACGGGCAGGCGGCGAAGTTCGTCATTACCGACACGGCGACGGGCGCGGTTCGCTGGGACGACAGTATTCCGATCTATGTCTCCGATGATCGAACGTTCGCGCGGCAGTTCACGGACGCGCTGGGGGAATTCGAGCCAACCGGCGTGCAACGGCTGGACGATCTCGGCCTCACCGTGCGTCTGGTCGCCTCCGCCGGGTCGCAGGATGAGAAGATTGGCGTCGGACAGATGGCGATTGCCATCTTCGACAACCGGGCGGTAAAAGCGGGGTCTGCGCCGATTGGCACGGGCAAACTCGATCCGGGTGGCTCGCTCACGCTTGGCGGCCTGACCTTCACCTTTCAGCGCGAGGTGCGCTTCACGGGTTTGCAGATCACCCACAATCCGGGGCTGCCGATCATCATTGCGGCGGCAGCGATAATCTTTTTCAGTATTATGGTGACGTTCTACCTGCCGCACCGCCGCGTACGCGCGCTGGTCGTGCCGCAACCGGATGGCGCCGCCCGGATGCTCGTTGGCGCGCAGGTGAAACTGGATATTTTCGGTGCGAAGGAGTTTGAGCGGCTCGCGGGGGAGATCGGCGAGCGCGTCGAGAGCGCGGCGCGCGACGGCACCGGCCCACCGACGCCGGATCGTATGCGACCGGAGCCGGAGCCTGCGGCGCTCGTCAGTGATTAATCCGCGCGTTCAGCGGATGAAGGGGTAGTGCAATATGCTGGGAGCATTGAAGTTTTCATCCTACTGTCTGTACGGCGCGCTCGTCTGCGCTGTCGCGTCCACGATCCTCTACGCCGTCTATGGGGTCGGGCTTTTTCGTCTCCGTGCGGCGCGGATGCAGACAACGACGGGTGATACGATCACCACCGGCGTGACCGCGCATCGCACGACGGAAGGGCCGACGATGGCCGGCTACCTCGCCACCTACATGCAGCGATCCGCCTTGCTCTTCATGATCGGCGCGCTCGTCTTCCGCACCCTCGTCTCGAAGCGTGGCCCGTACGGCAACATGTATGAGTTCGCGCTCGCCTTCGCGACGACGATCTGCCTCGCCTACTACATCATGTCGCGCCTCTATCCGGTCAAGGCGCTCGGCGCGATGGCGATGGCGGCGGCGTCCGCGATCATGCTCTACGGCATCTCCCGCCCCGCCTCCGAGAAGAATGTTGCGGGTCTCATCCCCGCCTTGCAGAGCAAATGGATCGCCATTCACGTGCCGATGGCGATGCTCGCTTACGGCTTCTTCACGATCGGCTTCGCGGCGGGCGTGATGTACCTGTTGCAGGAGCGATTGAAGACGGACAAACTGCCGTCGCTCGACGTGCTCGATGAGGTGGGCTACCGGGCGACGGTCGTTGGCTTCCCGCTGATGTTCCTCACGCTCGTGCTCGGCGGCATCTGGGCATCGGAGGCATGGGGCGGCTTCTGGACGTGGGACCCGAAGGAGACCTCGGCGCTGGTGACGTGGCTGATCTATGGCTTCTACATGCATGCGCGCGTCGTCCGGGGCACGAAGGGGCGCGGCACGGCGATCATCCTGATCGTCGGTTTCGTGGCGACGATCTTCACCTATTTCGGCAACTACTGGTTCACCGGATTGCACGGTTTCATCGGGCCGGGTGGCCTCGGGGGTAGTTGAATCAATGGCGGATTCGACGCACGACGCCATCACGCCGGAGACGGCGCCACCGCTGCGAACGCTGCCGCGCGGCGTGCAGGTCGGTGTCGGCCTGCTCCTCGCCGCCGCGATGATCCTCGGCGTCGCGCTCTTTAATCGGGAGAACGGCGGCGCGGGCCTCACGGATCCGGGTCGCACCGTTCCGCGCGTGGGCGACCGGCTGGCCGCCCTGCCCCTGACGACGATGGACGGCGCGCCGTTTGATATGGCGACGTTGAACGGTCATCCGGTCTGGGTCAATTTCTGGGCTTCGTGGTGCGGGCCATGTAAGGCGGAGATGCCTGACCTGCAAACCGTCTACGCGCAGGAGCGCGCCGCGCATCCCGATCTCATCCTGCTCCTCGTCAATACCGCCGATGTGCGGCAGGACGGGGTGAAGTATTATCAGGACTTGCGGATGACCGGCACGCTCGTCTTCAACGACGGCTCGCGCGATGTCGGGCCGTACCGGATCACGAACTTCCCGACGCATCTGATGATTGACCGCAATGGCGTCGTCCAGCGTGTCTTGCAGCAATCGCTCGACCCGGATACCGCGCGCCAGGAATTGCAACATATCGTCGGCTAGCGCGGCGAATTGCACGCCCCCGCGCCGCATGGTACGATTTCGGCTGATGGGCAGTGGGCCTGTAGCTCAGCGGTAGAGCAGTGGACTTTTAATCCATTGGTCGTGGGTTCGAATCCCACCGGGCTCACCATGTTTTTCATGGTATATCAGCGAAATGACGAGTAGCGGGGTTCGAAGTTGGCTTCCCGCCATGCCCGTTGCAAGCAATATGAGCCACAGCGGGGCGTAGGGCGCGCCCTGAGCCATTGTGAGGAACGTTCGTGCTT
The DNA here is from genome assembly GCA_025928215.1 of Chloroflexia bacterium. Lineage (GTDB taxonomy): Bacteria > Chloroflexota > Chloroflexia > Thermomicrobiales > JALYUS01 > JALYUS01. The sequence continues at coordinate 12,739 of JAICJW010000003.1, forward strand.
CGGTTGCGTTCCACCACCCGTATTTGCGGGCGTATGCCCTTCGGCGGCTTAACGGCATCTGCCACGTTGCGATTGACAAGGCCTTGCTCGAAAGCGTGTTGCAGGGATTCGCGCATGATGCTGTGCAGGTACTTCACCGTGCGCGGCGACAACCCTCCCTCCTTGCCGTCCATTCGCCCGTCGCGCAGCTTTTCGCTGTAGAAATCGCGTAGTTGCGTAGGTGTCAGCCGCATGCTCGCCGCGCACAGCGATAGATGATGCGCATCCAGGGCGTCGCGGACCCTCCATGTGCTAAGATGGCCGCGTCGGAATCAGGTACAACAAAAAGGGGGGCGGACCATGGCACCACGAGCGGCCGGGCATGCCGACGTGCAGGACGTGACAGCGGGCAGGGCATTGAAGCGGCGGGGCATCCTCGCGGCAGCGGGAGCGGTCGTGGCAGGGTTCGTCGCCAAGCAGACGAGCCAACCCGTGGAGGCCGGCATCGACGGTGATGTCGTCGCCGCCGGATTGACCGTTGTGGCCGCCGCCACCGGCCTCCGCAACAACTTGGGTGGCAACTTTGTCACGCCCACGCTGACATGCATGCGAGGGCCGGACAACCAATTCCCCCCGCCGGGAAACTATGTAGCCAATGTTGCGTTGGTCGCGGACAGCAAGAGCAGCTCCGACGCAATCGGCGTTTGGGCGCTCGGGGATACGGCTATCCTCGCAGATGGCGGGGGGGCTGGTGTGCAAGCATACGCCGGCGCAGCTACCAGCATCGCGGTGATGGGGCAGGCCGACCCGGCGGGCGCCATCGGCGCCATCGGCAAGAGCAGCGCCGGCGTCGGCATCAAGGGGGTCTCCGACACCGGCTTCCCGATCATCGGGCAGGCGGTCGCCCTCTGGAGCACCAACCCCGGCACTCTCGGTGTCGGCACGGCGGGGCCGGGGGTGCAAGGACAGTCGGCGGCGGGGCATGGCTTGATTGGCTACACCAGTGCCAGCGACGGCCATGCCGCTCTCATCGGCTACGCACAGGCAGCGGGAGGGGTCGGGCTGATCGGGGTGGCACCCGGCAGCGCCGGACACTGGGCGGGGGTCTTCTACGGTGATGTCCATATCAATGGTACGACGAGCGCGCCCGTGCATACCACCGTGGTCAAGCATGCGGGAGACAACACCTCCCGCGCCCTCTACAGCACGATATCACCCGAATCGTGGGTGGAGGACTTCGGCAACGGGACGCTGGCCGGGGGCAAAGCCAACATCGCCCTCGATGCGGACTTCGCGGCGTTGGTGGACACGCGCACCATGCACCTCTTCATGACGGCACATGGGCCGCACTACCTGCACGTCGAGCAGCAGACGGTGGCGGGATTCACGGTAGTCGCGACGGCAATCGGGAGCGGACAGGCAGGCGGACCGAAGCCAGCGGAGGGAGGGGGGACGTTCTCATGGCGGGTGGTAGCGAAGCGGAAGGACATTGTGGGGGAACGGCTGGCTAAGGTGCCGCCGCCGCTGCCGCTGAAGTCGATGACGCCGATCACGGTGCCGGAGACGCCCGCAGTCAAGCCACCACCAAGAAGACCTAGCGAATGAGACAGCATGAGGCGTGACTACTGCCGACGCGGGCAAACATCGTTCCGCCATCGGGAGATTGCGCGTCGCGTGCTATCTATCCGTCTATCCGTCGAATGGCCCCATCTTCGTCTTGGAGTTGACCCGATTCCGTACCGGGGTAACTCCAATCGTAGTGCGCGTAACAACGGTAGACACGATACGGTTAGCGAGCGGCTTATGCAACTACCCGCCGTAGCCGAACGAGTCGGTAGCGCCAAAGTCTATCGTCGCGATTACCTGCCCGAACTCACCGTCGAGCACGCCCTCTCTGTCGGGCGAGCACCGATAAATGATAACGGCCTCATCACCGCCAACTTGCCCGACCCACGTCGTGCCAGAGATTTGCAGTCCGTTATCCCGTTGGTAGTAGTGAAACTGACCAATATTCCCCTGATACGCGCCAACCTGTTGCTGTTGAGGTGCGCTCGTCACGACAAGAGACGTAATGTTGTCCCCCTTCCCGAACGTGTTCATTTCAGATTGCCAGGTTGACGCGTAGTCCCCACCTCTCGCACCTGGAAATCGGTAGATGTCGAGGGCTTCGAAATCAAACACGTTCGACGGTGAGGAGAGCGCGAAGCGATTCGGACTGTTGTGCTCCGGATCTTCGACGAGAGAGGGTGGGGCGAAAAAGCGAACATGGATGAGCGGATAGAAGGCAACCCATGAGCCGTATGCGGGCTGGATATCCGATCCGTAGCCAGCAGAGACACCGGAAGCCACCGCTGCAACGTTTATTGTTGGCAGTCGCGCCGTCGTCGAGATCGGCACGCTCCGCGTTGCGCCAACCACCACTGTGAGTGTGGCCACACCATTCGGCGTCGGGATCGGTGCGGGGGGAACTGCTGGATTCTGAGTAGGCAGTACACCCATAGCCGCCGACTCTTACCCTCCTACGCCTACGCGCCCTGCGCCTCGAATTTTGCCACGTACAATTAATCCATTGACGTGAGTTCGAATCTCACCGGGATCACCAAGTAGAGAAACAGAAACCCTCTGCCGTTCGGTGGCGCGTTCCTTTATTCTCTCACATTCATTCCAAGCGATACTCATGGTACACGTTCACTGATAGATGACGACGAGGGGGCTGGGATCGAGGGCGACGATGTCGGCGGGAGTCATCAGCGGCTTGTCCTGTTTATAGAAGAGTTTGATGCCGCCATACTGGATCAGTTCGTCGTGGACGAACTTCGTGTAGTTGCCGCTTTTCGCGCCGGGCGCACCGAACCCGTCCATCACCGTCACCAACTGGACATGCGGAGTCGGTTTGATATTCGCTTTGTCCGGCAGCATATCATCGCGGAACTGGTGAATCACCAGCACCTTATCAGTGATGCCATTGTGCGTCACGATGTCCGCAAGCATCGTCGCGGCAGTCTTTACTTCCGCGGCGCTGACGCTACCGAAGACCTCGCCCGGCACTTCGCCGTGTTGGACGTGGAATTCGGGGTCAATGGCGAGATGCACATAGGGGCGTTTGAGGACCGGCGCGAGCCGTGTCACCTCGTTCGCCATGGTGTCATATCCCAGTTGAATATCGAGAAGCAGCAAGCAGTCGTTCTGCGCCGCGATGTCCGCGTATTCCTCGATCAGGGGGAGGCGCGTCCGGTTGAGGTAGAGGCCATCGTCACCGGGCGTATCGGAGGCGACGGAGGCGATCAATTCAATCGTCGGGATCGCCGGTCGGGAAGGGTCGGCGGTGTGATAGGCGGCGGCTTGCGCCTTGAGTTTGGCGATCATCGCCGCCGGTGTGGCGAATTCACCGAGGATGCCGAGCCGGTTGTTGTCGGGATGGCCATAGCATGTGACGAGGCGACTGGTGAGGAGCGGGCCGTTCGGCACGACTGGCGCGGGCGTCGGCGTTGGCGGGGTCGGCGTTGGTGTCGGTTCGCTCGCCCGCAGGCCGACGGCGCGCGCCGCAACGAGCGGGATGACCGGCGGAGCAATCGTCGGTACCGCCGTTGGCTCGCGCGTCGCCTCCATCGTCGGCGCGATGAACTCCGTACCCGCGAACGCGGAACCGGGCGACGTGGCGCGCGGACGCTCGTGATTGTCTGGCACGCTCTCGCCGAAGCGAGGCAGCGCGATCGCACCAACGAGAATCAAGACAAGCACGGCGATCATCCGGACACGCCGCGCCGCAAGACCTTTCACCCTACTGCACACTCCCTTCATGCGCACCGCCACGGGCATGCCCGCGTAACCGAACCCCGGCGTCCCTATTGCAAGGGGTTCGCCACGAGAGATGCGAGCCTGTTGGCCCGATGAGAAGAACGATTAGGCACGATGCGCGCCAACTACGGTGTCAGTGAGGGCGATGCCAAGACCGGGAGTATCCGGCAGGACATACATGCCATCCTCGATGCGCTCGCTCGGTGTCAGCAGCGCGCCTCGCCACGGCACCTCGCCCCAGGCATGTTCGAGGGGGCGTACGCGGGGGAGGGCGGCGGCGACGTGCGCGCTCGCGGCCATCGAGACCGGCCCGCTCGGATTATGCGGCGCGACGGCGATACCGCATGCATCGGCAACGTTCCCAATGGCCACGGTCGCCGCGATGCCGCCGCAATGTTTCACGTCCGGCATGATGAGGTCGAAGAGGCGCGGGGTGAGATAGGGGAGGAATCCCGCGACGCCGTACAGCAGTTCGCCGCCGATCAATTCCATGCCGAGATCGTGAACGTGGGAGCGCAATGTCCGTAAGCCATCCCGATCTTCCGTCGGTATCGGTTCCTCGAACCAGCGAACGCCGAGCGCGCTGAGTTCACGCGCCACCATATGCGCCGTTGGCAGGTCGAATTTGCTGTGGCAGTCCACATAGCAATCGATCGTGGGGCCAACGGCGTCCCGGACGGCGGCGACGCACGCGATGCCGAGTTGTACGCGGTCGCGCTGATCGGATTCCTGGGCACGGCGCTGCTCCATCCCATCGAAGGGCGCGCATTTCACGGCGCGAAACCCCTCGGCGACCGCCTCTTTTGCGTGGCGGGCGAAACCCTCCGGCGTCCGCTCCCGCACGGCGCGGTTGATGTTCGCGTAGAGGGGGATTCGCGCGCGCACCGGCCCGCCGAGCAGGCGATAGACCGGCACGCCCGCCGCTTTCCCCGCGATGTCCCACAATGCCTGCTCGCATGCCGAAACCGCCGTCGCTGCCGCGAGACCGTCCACGAGCGGTTGCAGCGCCTCGCTGGCTGCCGTGACGGCGCGGGGATCCATGCCGAGCAGTACCGGGGCACACTGCGCTTCGAGGATGGTTGTGACGATCTGATCCCGCTGCGGCGAGAAACCGCCGTGTGACGCCTCGCCGAGACCGACAATCCCTTCATCGGTCTCCAGATGGACGAAGATCCAGTCGCCCCGGTGATTGACGCGCACCCGCACTACGGACAGTCCGCTGATTTTCACATCGCCTCTCCCATCGTTCATGGCACGATGCCACAGGAGGAGCATAGCGGAGATGGCGTCTGGACGCACATCGCCGTTCCATCTTTTTACATCTCCTTCCCAATTCGCCGTGTGTACGGTACAAATTGGGCGAAGCGGCGGGTTGGATAGGCGGTGAAGAGGGGGACGGTCGTGCTGAAACGGATTGGTTCGTGTTTCGGTATCCTGACGTGTATCGGCCTTCTCTCTCTGTTGCCGGCGGCGCCGGTCGCGGCGGCGGGTCTCGTCGCGCGCGTGGCGGGTGGCGGCATCCAGTTCGATGGCAACGGGTTCTATCCCGGTGAACTCGTGCAGGTCAATGGCATTCGCTATGACGGCAGCACCATCCCGTACGGACCGGCGACGGCGAACGCGGCGGGGGCGATTACCGGCATCGTGCCGTATGCCGATGCCGCACTCTACCAGATTGACGCGCGGGGTTACGCTTCGGGGATGCATGCGGTGAGCAACGTCACCGGCGCATTGCCCTATCCCGTCGTGCCGCCCGGCTATCCGTACGTCACACAGGTCTCCCCGGATTACACCGTTTGCGCGCCGGGAACATTGCCGATCAATGGCGGCTACGCGAACACCGGCTATCCGTTCACGGGCGGACCATTTGGCGGCCTTTATCCGGGGCCGGGTTTCAATTACCCCGTCCCGTCGAGCGGCGTGGTGCTCTATCCCTATCTCAATGGCTGTCCGAGCAGCGTCCTCGGCACGCCCACATGGGGGCCGAACGTGCCCTCCGTCATCGTTGGCGTACCTATTACCTTCACGGGTGTCGGATGGGTTCCCGGCGCCCCGGTAACGCTCTGGGCCACCGCGCCCGATGGCACCAATCAATCACCGACGCTCGCGACGGTTGGCAGTGATGGCACATTGACCGCGACATTCGTCTTCCCGGCACCGGGGGCGTGGCATATCTCCGCGCAGGCAAGCGGGATGACCAATCCGGTGAGTGCCGTTGTGCAGGTGACTACCTCGTAGGTCGCCAACGTTTATCAGGTATCGGTGAGAGCAGGCTTCCACCGATTTAGTGTACGGATGTCAGTTTTTCTGCCGCCGCCGCGTCGAGTAAGAATGTGACCATTCCTTCGGGTGTCCTGACCCCCTGTGCGGGGTACGCGGAAGGGTCAAATGGTCCCTCGATCACGTGCTGCACGGCGTCCGCCTTTTCGGCCCCGCCGACGAGAAAGAGTACATGCATCGCCGCGTCGAGTACCGGATAGGTGAGCGTCAGCCGCCATGAATCGAATTTCGGCACGTAGTTCGCCGTCGCCAGCCGTTCGGTCACTTCCAGCCCCTCGGTCTCGGGGAAGAGTGACGCCGTATGCCCGTCCGGCCCCATGCCGAGCAGAATCAGGTCGAAATGAGGAACGCGGCCCGGCGTGAGACTGAAGGCGTCACCGAGGGTGGCGTCATAGGTCATCGCCGCGCTCTGCGGATCGCGCTCGCCCTCCATGCGGAAGACCTGCTCCGGCAGCACCGGGACATGATCGAGCATCGCTTCGCGTGCCATCCGGTAATTACTCTCGCGGTCGTCGGGCGGCACGCACCGTTCATCGCCGAAGAAGAGATAAAGCGACGCCCACGGCACCGTATCGCGATACCGCTCGGAGGCGAGTAATCGGTACAATCGTTCCGGTGTTGAGCCACCGGCTAAGGCAACGGTGCAGCGATTCGATTGGGCGACCGCGTCGTTCGCGATCGCGACGAACCGCCGCGCCGCCTCCTCGCTCACTGCGTCGAGATCGGGGAACACCACGACATCGCGATTCTCCTCGGTCAATGGGAACCTCCACTTCGCGGGCTGGCGATGCGCATCGCGACCGCCAGCGCTTCATCGTAGACATGATCGCGGCGTACGGTGCTCACTTCCTCGGCGAGCATCTCCGCCACCGATCCCTCATGCATCGGTACGATCCGCTCCTGCGCCGTCTGGTCGCGCGCGCGCATGGTGACGACAGTATGCTCGCGGTCATCCGCGCGCTGGATCGTGAATGTGGCAATGCTCTCACCCGCCTGCGCGGTGAGCGTCGCGGAGAGGAGGCAACCGGGCGGTAGATCGGGTGCATGCCACGCGGAGAACTCCAACGTGACCGGCGCGTCGTCGTCGCGCATGACGACCATCATCTCCCGGCCAATGCGCCGGAGGTTCGGGATCGGCTCCCACGCGAGACGCGACGCGAGCCAGCTGCCATACAGCAATGCCTGCTCGGGATTGTAGTAGTCCTCGTCGCCGCAGGCGTATGTCACCTGTACCCGCTGGATATTGTCGAGATACGGGCGGATCGTTGGTGTATCGAAAAATTGGGCGGTCAGTTCCCGCCACGGTGTCAGGCGCGCCCAGGCGAGATCGCGGAGCGCGACGCCCGGATATTCCTCGGTGCCGAGCGCATGCAAACGTGAGAGCACCTGCACCGAATCGGGGAACGCGCTGGAATCAATCACTAATTCGTCCGAGACATCCATGAGCGCAGGGAAAATCGGATGAGTGAACAATCCGTCGCCGGACCACCAGAGCACGACCGGCACCTCAGGGACGAGGAGCGGGATGAGGGTGCCGGGTAACTGGCGAATGCCGTCTCCTGCCGCTTCGAGCGTCACCTGCTCGGAGCCTGATTGCTCCCTGCCCCCGCTGTAGTCGCACTGCGCGGATATCCAGGCGTGCAGGCGCGATTCGTCACCGTCCTCCGTGTGCAGAATGATCGTGCGGGAGGGATGCATTTGCCCAACGCGCGCGGCGATTTCCTGCGCGTTCGCCGCGTTCGTTCCCGACCCCGCGAAGATAATGAGATTGAGGATGTATGCCTGCATGCTGGAACGGCCATCTGCATGGCTGGTCATCCAGAGCTGCGTCAACGCGTCCTCGATGTCGCGGACATCAACCGATTGCGGCCCGTTGCCCGGCGTGGCAATGGCGTTGGTCTCGAAGCCGTCCGTCACCATCATCCGCCTCCTATCGTGTCCGCAGCCGTCTCCACGTCCGGCCATCGCGCGCGAGGAGTTCATGCGCGCGCTCTGGCCCCCAGGTCCCGGCATCGTAATTCGGGAACTGGGGCGGCGCGACCATCTTCCAGCCCTCGATGATTGCCGTGATCAGCGCCCAGGCGACCTCGACCTCATCGCGTCGCGTGAAGAGCGTCGAGTCGCCGAGCATACAGTCCAGCAGCAACCGCTCGTAGGCGTCCGGTGGTTCCACACCAAAATACGTGCCATAACGGAAATCCATGTTCACCGAGCGGATTTGCACCGTCGGCCCCGGCACCTTCGAACCGAATTTGATCGAAATGCCCTCGTCCGGCTGGATTTGCAGCGCCAGCACGTTCGGTTCCATTGTCTCCGCCGCGCGATCAAAGAGGAGGTGCGGCGCTGGCTTGAACTGAATCGCCACTTCAGTGACGCGCTTCGGCAGCGCTTTCCCGGTGCGAAGATAGAAGGGCACGCCCGCCCACCGCCAGTTATCTATGAAGAACTTGAGCGCGACGAAGGTCTCCGTCGTCGAGTTGGGCGGGACGCCGTGCTCGTCGCGGTAGCCGGGGATGGGATGCCCCGCGACATCGCCCGGCCCGTACTGACCGCGCACGGTGAACTTATTGACATCCTCCGGGTGGATTGGCCGGATCGCGTGCAGAACCTTCACTTTCTCGTCGCGCACGCCGGTCGCGTCGTTCGAGACGGGCGGCTCCATGCCGATCAGGGAGACGAGTTGCATCATATGATTCTGCACCATATCGCGTAGCGCGCCCGACTCCTCATAGTAGCCGCCCCGCCCCTCAACGCCGATGCTCTCCGCCACGGTGATCTGCACGTGATCCACGTAGCCGCGATTCCAGAGCGGCTCGAAGATGCCGTTGGCGAAGCGGAAGACGAGGATGTTCTGCACGGTCTCCTTGCCGAGGTAGTGGTCAATGCGGAAGACCTGCCGTTCCGAGAAAACCTCGGCGAGTTGGTTGTTCAACTCGCGCGCCGATCCGAGATCGTGGCCGAAGGGCTTTTCGATGATTATTCGCTGCCACGGCCCGTCGTCCGGCACGCCCGGCGCGGGGCGGCGTGCCAGCCCATGCTCGCCGAGTTGGCGGATGATTTCGCTGTAGTTCGGTGGTGCGGTGGCGAGATAAAAAACGCGATTGCCGCAGGTGCCGCGCTCGCGATCAATCTGATCGAGCAGTTCGCCAAGGCGCGCGTAGCCGTCGCTGTCATGGAACTCGCTCTGGTGGTAGAAAATGCCCTGCGAGAAGTTCTCCCAGACGGTCTCCTGCGCCGGACGCACGCGCGAGAACTCGTTGATCCCCGATTTCATCTGATCGCGGAAGGTCTCGTTGCCAATCGGCCGCCGCGCCACGCCGACGACGGTGAAGCCGCCCGGTAGCAGCCGCTCGCGCGTCAGATTATAGAGCGCGGGCACCAATTTTCGGCGTGTGAGATCGCCGGACGCACCGAAAATGACCATCACGCAAGGCTCCGGCGTGCGTTGGAGGCGCAATCCCTCGCGTAGCGGGTTCACAACGGTCGTTTCGAGCATCCGGGATCACTCCTTGGTGAGTAGGCAGTAGTCAGTAGTCAGTAGGCAGTAGTCGGTAGTCAGTTGACAACGGAGGCGCTACGCCCTCTCTTCATTCTGACTACTGACTACTGCCTACTCATTCAGCCAGCGGCCTGTGCGCCTGCCGCTCCAAATTTCTCGCTCTTCGCGCGCACATCCTTCATGATCGCCTCGAAGGAGTCGGAGAACTGCTTGATCCCCGCGTCCTGCAAGTCCTGTGTCACCTTCGCCATATTAATGCCGGCGTCCGCGAGTTCCTTCAGGACGCGTTGCGCGCCCGGATAGTCCTCCTCAACGGAGTTGCGCACCCGCCCGTGATCGCGGAATGCCTCGATTGTCGGCGGCCCCATCGTGTCCACCGTGTCCGGCCCGATCAGTTCCTCCGCGTAGAGGATGTCTCGATAGGCGGGGTTCTTGGCGCCGGTGCTCGCCCAGAGCGGCCGCTGCACCTTTGCACCCTTCGCCGCCAGTGCCTCCCAGCGCGGGCCGCTGAAGGTCTCGCGGAAGACATGATACGCTTCCTTCGCGTTCGCGATCGCGGCCTTGCCAAGCAGGCTTTGCAACTTCTCCTTCTCGGCTCCAGAGGCATTCTTGATCTTCTCGTCCAGCATCTTGTCCACTGCGACATCCACGCGGCTGACGAAGAAGGAGCCAACCGAGGCGAGGCGATCTACCGGCTCCCCACGCTGCACGCGCGCTTCAAGCGCCTCGATATACGCGTTCATCACATCGCGATAGGAGGCAATGGAGAAGACGAGCGTCACATTGACATTGATTCCCTCGCTCAGAGCCTGCTTAATGGCCGGGATGCCCTCCGGGGCGGCGGGAATTTTAATCATCACGTTCGGGCGATCCACGACCTTCCACAGGCGGCGCGCCTCTTCAACCGTGTGCTTTGTGTCGTGCGCGAGCGTCGGTGATACCTCGATAGAGACGTAGCCATCGTGGCCGTTCGTCCGCTGGTAGACGGGCGCGAAGAGATCGCAGGCGCCGCGCACATCGGTCGTCGTCAACACTTCGTAGATTTCATCCCCGTTCTTTCCCTGTCGGGCGAGATCGCGCATCTGCTCGTCGTAATCGGTCTTACCGACGATCGCCTCCTTGAAGAAGTTCGGGTTGGAGGTTTGGCCAACCACGCCGTCCTCATTAATCAGCCGCTGCAATTCGCCGTCGCGGACGAGGGAGCGGCTGATATTGTCATACCAGACGCTCTGGCCGAAGTTCGCGATTTCTGTCAGTGGATTCGCTGCCATTGGTGCCTCCTCATACGAAACCGTGCCTCCACAGTTTCAAACATCATCAGTTCCGCATCATATTCCGTGAATAGCAGTGGAGCAGGCTTCAGCCTGCGTCCCGGATGGCAGGCGGAAGCCTGCTCCGCCCATACCTATCACAGCCTAACATCTCACCCTCTCGGCGGCACGAGCAGATCATAGAGATGGTCCTGCCGCCCGATGGCCGCTTGATAGATGCGATGCGCGTCCATGTTCGGTGTCACCGTCTCGCCGAGCGCGACGGATACGTCCTCCCATGATGGTATCGCACCCAACTGTTCAAGCGCGATGAGCGCCGCGCCCCTGCTTGTTGCCTCCGCCTCGCCGGACACTGTGAGTGGCTTGCCGAACACATCGGCGAGCATCTGCATCCATGGACGATTATTGAGCAGGGCGGAGCCGCTGATGATAATCTCTCGCGCATCCGGGTAATTCGCGGCGAGAATCCGCTCCATGAGCGCCAGCCGGTAACTGATCGCCTCAAGGAAGGCCCGAGCGATTTCCGGCGCCGTGGTGTCGAGCGAAAGACCGGTGATCGCCGCCCGCGCCCGCGCGTTGTAATTCGGGCTTCGCTCGCCGGCAAGAAAGGGCAGGATCATCAGGCCATGCCCGTCCGGTGGCACCGCCGCAATTTCCCGCGCGGTCGCGTCGTCATCTTCCAGCCGCATCCGCTCCTTCAGCCATGCCCATGCGTTGCCGCCATTGCTCTCCGCGCCACCAACAACGAAATGCCGCCGGTCCACCCGATAGGCCCAGAGACCCTCCGGTACGCGTACCGCCTCCGCGCGCAGCACTATCCGTATCGCAGTGGACGTGCCAGCATTGACGGCGACCCGCGATCCATTGACGCCACCGCTGCCGAGATTGCTCGCCGCCCCATCGCCGAGCGATGGATACCACGGCACATGCGCGAGCGGCGGCCATCGCTCCGCATAGGCAGCGGCTAACCCGATGAGCGGTTCATCCACGTCTCGCAGGGGCGATAGTTGATCGGCGCGCACCGGCAATGCCGCGATCATCGTTTCGTCCCACTGGCATGCATTGAGATTGAGTAGGCCGCTACCGGAGGCCATCGAGAGCGAACAGGCCCGCTCGCCGAAGCAGAGAAAATGGAAATACTCGGTGAACGACATCCAGTACGTCACGCGCCCGACGAGTGCGCTGTCGGTCTCCGCGAGCCAGGCGAACTTGGCGGGCAGGTACATCGCGTGCAGCATGCAGCCGGTGCGCTCGTGGACCGCGCGCTCGTCGAGCCGGTGCCGCAGTTCGACCGCAGCGCGCTCGCTGCGCGTATCGGCCCAGGTGTAGAGCGGGGTGATTGCGGCGCCGTCCGCATCTACTCCGACGACGTTATGCCAGAAGGTATCCGAGGCGACGCCGCCGATCTTCTCGGCGTCCGCTCCGACTGCGGACAGCACGCCGTCAATCACTTTCGCCGTCCGTTCGACGAGGGCATCGGCGTCACAGAAGACGCCGCCGTCCGCGGTCGTCGTCATCTCGTGGGTAATTTGCGCGGTCATCCCATCAATGGGGCGCGCCCGCGCGTCGTACAGGAGGGCGCGCACGGACGACGTTCCGACATCGAAGGTCAGAACGAACGGCGATTGGGCATCATCGAGAGAAACCTGAGCCACGAACGGCCCCTTTCGCGTGTCACACGCGCGGCGCATCCTCTCCCTATCGCCACACGCCGTCAGTATACCTGTTTCCCCCGCGATGGTCGCGTTTTTGCCGCGTCACGGCGTTGACCGCCCCGCACCCGCGTAGTACGCTTCTGCGCGTGTGGGTTGCGAATATGAGATGGGAATGACTGTGGCAAAGGATACGGAATCGGTCGAGGTCGTGGATGTTGCTGGTACCGGACCGATGGACCGGCCAGCGGCGCCCGATCAACCGGCGCGGTCGAACGCGGCGCGGGAACTGATTGAAACGCTGATTATCGCGGCGTTGCTCTTCTTCGGTATGCGGCTGATGATGCCGGCGGTCGTTGTGGATGGCGTCAGTATGGTGCCGAGCCTCCAGAACGCGCAGCACCTCCTGGAAAACCGGCTCGCCTACCGGAATATCGAGATCGGCGGCAAAAAATACTACCTCTTTCACGCGCCGAAACGGGGCGATATCGTCGTCATCAACCCGCCGGTCGCGCACGATAAGCCCTTCATCAAGCGCATCATCGGCTTGCCGGGCGATACGATTCTGATCCGTGACAACAATGTGATGGTCAATGGCGTCGCGCTGCATGAGACGAATATCTCGGACGCGCCGCATTATACGTATCCGAGCGATGGACGCCCCTACACACTGGGGCCGGATGAGTACTTTGTTCTGGGGGACAACCGTAATGCAAGCGAGGATTCGCATTTCTTCGGCCCGATCCACAGCAGCGCGATCATGGGCAAGACGTGGATCTCATTCTGGCCGTGGAAGGACGTTGGGTTCTTGAAGCGTCCGGTCTACCCGATTCCATCGTAACGGTCAGGCTTTTGGGGGTTGGTAGCAGGCTGGAATGCCTGCTACCGCCGTGTTTCTCTGGCGCAGTGTACGGTCGTGACGGTTTAGCGGTGAAGCGAGAGGGGATCGTGTGACGACGCAGACGGCAGGCGCGCGACCGCTTCGCGCCGGGGTTGATATTGGTGGTACCTTCACCGACCTGATCCTCTACGACGAACGCACGGGTAGCCTGAGCATCGGGAAAACGCTGACGACCCCGGACGATCCGGCCCGGGCGGTTGAAACCGGCATGCGTGAGACATTGGCGGAGGCCGGTGAGTCGCCGGAAGCAGTCGGCAATGTGATCCACGGCACGACGCTCGTCACCAATGCCCTGATCGAACGGAAGGGCGCGCGAACCGCGCTGATCGCGACGCGCGGCTTCCGGGATGCCATCGAGATCCGCCACGAAGGCCGGTACGACCTGTACGACCTCTTCCTCGAAATGCCGCCACCGCTCGCCCCGCGCCGCCTGCGGTTCGAGGTGGACGAGCGCATGCTCGCGGACGGCAGCGTGCATGAACCGCTCGATACCGCCGCGCTCCCGGCGATCATCGCGGCGATGCGCGCGCAGGGGGTTGAAGCGGTCGGCGTCTCACTCCTGCATTCCTACCGCAACCCCGCGCACGAACGTGCGCTCGGTGACGCATTGGCGGAGCTTGCACCGGAGCTGGTCGTGTCGCTCTCCGCCGAAGTGGTGCCGGAAATCCGCGAGTACGAACGGACCTCCACGACGCTCGCCAATGTCTATGTCCGCCCGCTCGTTCAGACCTATCTGCGGCGGCTCGAAGAGCGATTGCGCGCGCTCGGCATGCGCGACGCGTCGCTCTACATTATGCTCTCCAGCGGCGGCACGGCGACGGTCGAGACCGCGCAACGATTCCCGATCCGGCTGATCGAGTCCGGCCCGGCGGCGGGAGCGCTCGCGGCGGCGCAGTATGGCACGCTCACCAGCCGGCCGAATCTGCTCTCGTTCGACATGGGCGGCACGACGGCGAAGGCGTGCATTATCGAAAATGGCGAGCCACTCGTGTCGGCGGATTTCGAGGTGGCACGCGTCTACCGTTTCAAGCGTGGCAGCGGATTGCCCGTGCGCGTCCCTGTCATCGAGATGATTGAGATCGGCGCGGGCGGCGGCTCGATTGCCCGCATGGATAGCCTCGGCCTGCTCAAAGTCGGGCCGGACAGCGCGGGCGCGCAGCCCGGCCCTGCCTGCTACGGGCGTGGCGGCGACGCGCCGACCGTGACTGACGCCGATCTCCTGCTCGGCTATCTCGATCCCTCCTTCTTCCTCGGCGGCAAGATGCGGCTCGATACCGACGCGGCGGAGCGTGCCATCGCCACCCTCGGCGACCGGCTCGGCCTTGCCGCGATAGACGCGGCGTGGGGTATTCACCAGGTCGTCAATGAGAACATGGCGGGGGCGGCGCGCATCCACGCCGTCGAGCGGGGCAAAGATCCGCGTGCCTACCCGCTCTTCGCTTTCGGCGGCGCGGGGCCGGTCCATGCCTATCGCGTCGCGAAAATCCTCGATGTGCCGGAACTCGTCGTGCCACTTGGCGCGGGCGTCACCTCCGCACTCGGCTTTCTCGTCGCGCCGCTCGCCTTCGACTACGTACGCTCGTTCTTTTCGCCGCTACATGACCTCGACTTCGATCACGTCAACGCCCTGCTCGATGAGATGGCGGGAGAAGGCAGCGCGACACTGGCGGCGGCAGGCGTCGCGCCGGAGCAGATCACCTATCGGCGCACGGCAGAAATGCGCTACCGCAACCAGGGGCATGAAGTGCCGGTGCCGCTGCCGGACGGCGAGCTACGGGCGGCGATGCTTCCCGCTCTCGAAGCGGCGTTCGAGGATGTCTACCGGCGGCTGTATGGTCGCGTCGCCGAGGGTGTACCGCTCGAAGTGCTCAACTGGCGCATCGTCGCGAGTGGTCCCCGACCGGAGATCAATCTCGCCGCCGAAACAGTCGGCGCGTCTGATGCGTCGCGCGCGATCAAGGGAGAGCGGGCGATCTACCTGCCGGAGCAGGGCGGATTCGTACCGGTCCCCGTGTATGATCGTTATGCGCTGACGCCGGGAACGACCTTTCCCGGCCCCGCCGTGGTCGAGGAGCGTGAATCCACGACGATCATCGGCGGCGGCACGGTCGCGGTGGATACCTACCGGAACTTGATCGTCGCCATGAAGGGAGACGCCGCCCGTGCCTGACGCGCAGCAGACGATTGACCCCATCACCCTCGAAGTCCTCTGGAACCGGCTGATCGCCGTCGTCAACGAGCAGGCGACGGCGTTGATGCGCACCTCGTTCACCACCGTCGTCCGCGAGTCGGGCGATCTCTCCGCCGGGGTCTTCGACCCACGCGGCTATATGATCGCGCAGGCAGTGACCGGCACGCCCGGCCACATCAATTCGATGGCGACCTGCATCCATCATTTCCTCGCTGTCTATCCCGCCGCGACCTTGCGGCCCGGCGATGTGCTGATTACCAACGATCCCCAGAAGACCTCCGGTCAGCTGCACGATTTCACGGTCATCTCGCCGATTTTCGATGCGGCCGACCGGCTGATCGCGTACTTCGGCTCGACGTGCCACGCAATTGATATTGGCGGGCGCGGATTGAGCGCGGATGCCCGCTCGATGTACGAGGAGGGGCTGTTTGTCCCGATCACGAAATGGTACGACGCGGGCAGGCCGAACGAGGAGTTGGTGAAGATCATCCGCGCCAATGTCCGTGAGCCGGATCAAGTCCTCGGCGACATCCACGCGCAGGTAGCGGGGAACAATGTCGGTGGCGCGCGGCTGAAGGAGTTCATGGCGGAGTTCGGCCTGACGAGCATCGAACCGCTCGCGGACGAGATCATCACCCGCTCCGAGCGCGCGATGCGCGATGCGATTGCCACCGTGCCGGACGGTGTCTACACCCACACCGGGCAGAGCGATGGCTTCGATGCGCCGGTTACGCTCGCCGTGACGATCACGAAAAAGGGCGACGCCATGCATGTGGACTGGACGGGATCAAGCCCGACCAGCCCGCGCGGCATCAATGTCGTGCTCAATTACACGCATGCCTATGTGACGTACGCGCTTAAGTGCGCACTCTGCCCCGATGTGCCGAACAATGAAGGGTCGTTCCGCCCGGTCACCGTCACGGCGCCGCCCGGCTCGCTGCTCAATGCACTGCCGCCTGCGCCGGTGGCGGGAAGGCATGTGATCGGACATTTCTTGCCGGGGATCGTCTTCGGCGCACTCGCACCGGTGCTGCCCGGCAAGGTAATCGCCGAGGGCGCGGCGAATATCTGGGCGACGCAACTGACCGGCACGCACGCCAATGGCGACCCGTGGACGTACGTCTGGTTCTCCTGCGGGGGTACGGGCGCGCGCCCGACGAGCGACGGCATCCATACGACCGCCTTTCCGTCGGGCGTGATGGGCGTACCGGTTGAGGTGATCGAGAGCGTCGCGCCGCTCCTGATCCGGCGGCGCGAGATTGCCCAGGATTCGGGCGGGGCAGGCCGGTTTCGGGGTGGCTGCGGGCAATACATGGAAGTTGGCGCGCTGACTGGACGCGGCTACAACCTCGGCCCGATCTTCGATCGCACGCGCGTACCTGCTGAGGGGTACGCAGGCGGCGGCCAGGGCGCACGCGGCGCAATCAGGCTCAGCGACGGCCGCGAACTGCTCGACAAGTCGCAGGTGTCCCTCGGAGCGGAGGAGCGCTTCACGCTGCAATTGCCCGGCGGCGGCGGCTATTTCGATCCGTTGACACGCGATGTGCAGGCCGTGCTCGATGATGTGCTCGACGGCTTCGTCTCCATTGACGCCGCGCGCACGCAGTACGGCGTCGTCATGGACGCTGACTCGATGACCATTGACGATGCGGCGACGGCGGCGCTCCGCGCGTCAATGACCGGCTAGAGCCCGCCACCACCGGCTCAATGCTTCTGCAAAACGCTGTAATCGCTCCCGCGTCATGCGTGGGGCGCAAGCCCCAGTTGCTGCAACATCCCCAATTGATCGGAGCTGCCCCAGCGCTCGATGAGTTTGCCGTCGGCAAACTTGCCAATTTGCACGCCGCGAATCCGCATACGCTTCCCCGTCGGCGCGAACCCCATCAAGTCGCCCTGATGCGTGCCGGTCGCCGTGTAGGCAATGACGCCATTGTCCGCGTCAGCGACCATCTGCTCGACCTCGATGTGCAAATCAGGAAAGGCGGTGCGGAATTGCGTGAAGAACTGCCGGAAACCTTCCGGCCCGGGAGCCTGGCCGGGGGCAGGGTCGTGATCTATCGCGCCGGGGGCAACGACATCGTTGAAGGCCGAGAAAGCGCCGCTGTTTACGGCAGCGCCAAAGCGCTCTTGCGCGGAAATGTTGCTTTCACGAGACACGTGTTCCTCCATCTACTCAGGCTCTATCGCCTTCGCATGGAGGAGTGCAGCATGTCTGATACCAGCCATGGATCCGCGGATAGCTACTTTCGCACGCAGTCGCCTCAGATCGCGCCGACGGCGGTGCGAGAAGACTCCGCGCCTTCACCGGCGGGCAGCATCCCCTCCCGGTAGAGACGCCGCAAAACCGGCCGGATACCACTGATCACCAGGAGCAGGACAATGAAGATCACTGCGGGTGGCCCCATCGCCAGCGGCGCCCCGATGCGGGCCGCCAGATACCCCATCCCCAGATTGCCGAACGACATCACTCCGCTCGCGCTCATCAGGAAGATACCCGAGATGCGCCCGCGCAGATAGTCCGGCACCGCCTCCTGCATCATCGTGTTGGCCAGGGTCATGAAGAGCGTCGTCATCGCCCCGACGATGAAGATCGAGGTCAGGGCAAGCACATTGTTCATCATTACCGCCATCAGCGCCGTCGCGACCCCGCTGCCAATGCCACCGACGAAGAGGAGCGCCCCTCGCTGCCGCCGTGAGTGCATCCCCGCCAGAATCAGCGCCGCGACAATCGAGCCAAGCCCCATGGCGGAGATGAGCGACGAATAGATCGCGCCATCCCCGCGCAGGTTCTGGCTCGCAAACAGTGGGAGCGTCGCATCGAACGCCATCGTCAACATACAGTGCAGGACGATGACCCCGAGCAGGAGGGCTATCGCGCCCTGATCGCGGATGTAGCGCCCGCCCTCCTTGATCTGCTCAACCAGCGAGATGGGCGCGAGGGCCGCCTGCCGTGCCACGGACACGCGCAGCACCTGGCCGATCGCCAGCAGATAGAGCGCGGCGATCACCAGAAAGGCCGGTCCCGCCCCCCGCGAGGCAAGGAGGGTCGCGACGAGGGCCGGCCCCGCGAACCGCGAGCCGCGCGTCGCCAAGTTGTTCAAGGAGAAGATATTGAGCAGCTCACCGCGCGGGACGAGACCGGGGAGGACGGTCTGCACGGTCGGTTGTTCGATCGCGCGGGCGATGCCGGAGGCGAAAACGAGGACCACCAATTCCGGCAAGGGCATCGCGTCGCGCATTGCCTGCACCCCGATGACGAGCGCGATCACGCCCTGCGCGGCCTCCGTGCAGAGGACGAGCAGACGGCGATCGGCGCGGTCGGCGAGGAGGCCGCCGAGGAGGGTGGCGAGGAAGAGCGGCAGCATCGTGGCAAAGGTGACAATGCCAACCGCGCCACTCCCGCCGAGGCGAAAGGCGAACCAACTGGAGGAGACGAGGAAGGCCGCTTGCCCGATACTCGAGAGCGTCGTGCCGAACCAGAAGACGCGGTTATCGCGGTAGCGCAATGAGGAGAGGGGATTGGCGCGGAGCCGGGGCGGGGTATCGCGGTTGCGTTGGTGTTCCATCGTGTCCTTTGCGGTGAAACGAAAGCCAGGGAGGGCCAGATCGAGATCGCGATGATACTCGAGCCAGGGATAAACTATCGGGCAGTGGGAACGCCTGCCGCTCCTAAGTCTATACCAGGCTCTGGAATCATCGCGCACTGTCGGGAGTGTAGCATCTGATGGGCGATCTCGATAGATGATTTGATCCCGTGCCTGATGAGTGCCTCTCGCAACCCGTGGGCAGCGGCGGAGGGGAACCCGTGGCGGTATACGGGAGCGTATTTGGACAGCACGGTTGTACAAGATGGGAGCGCGGTACTACGACCCGGCGAGAGGGCGGTTCACCCAACTCGATCCGCTCGGCAATGGCTATGCCTATGCCGATGACAATCCGGTCAACTTCACCGATCCATCTGGCCTTTGTAGTAGCAACGACATTGATGACGGTAGACGTGGCATTGGTTATCCCAGTGGAGGGGATGGCACAGTTGGTGGCACCG
>JAICJW010000034.1 GCA_025928215.1 Chloroflexia bacterium
ACGATAGGCTACCTCCTTCCGACATGAACGAAAGGGCGGGATTCAGCATCGAATCCTTCGATGCGCCTACAGCGTGCGCAGAGATATGAATCAATAGAGGCTCGTATCGTAGCATGAACCAAAGATAAAATCAATATGTTAATGGAAACCCATACACCGATGTTCGTTTGAATGCCAGTATGCGAAACATTCATGGTAGCCTGATCTTCTTTCGTGTGCGCGGCGCTCCGCCGGTCGTGAAGCCGTGCGATGCAATGTTCGAGGAAAGCGTATTCCTCAACTGTCGGCTACACATCCGTAAAACTACCTACTTCTCCGCTGTGATCGCGTGATGGGGGCCACGCCGTTCGGCTGCCATATGCTGTGCTACACTAGCGGGCGCGCGGATGCGCCAGGACAGACGATCCATGAGAGAGGCACGCACAATGGTTCAGACCCGACACGAGGCCGCCGAGGCGTATCTCGACACATTGCCGCCGCCCGCCGAATTTCCCGATGCGCGGGGGCGATACGGTCGCTTCGGCGGGCAATATGCGCCCGAAACATTGATGCCCGCGCTCGCCGAGTTGGAAGCGGCGTATCAGGAGGCGCGGAACGATCCGGCCTTTCTCCGCGAGATCGGTGATCTGCGACGGCATTACGTCGGCAGGCCAACGCCGACCTACCACGCGAAGGCCCTCTCCGAGCGGCTCGGCGGCGCGCAGATCTGGCTGAAGCGGGAAGACCTCGCACATACCGGCGCGCACAAGATCAACAACGCGCTTGGTCAGGGGCTGCTTGCCAAGCGGATGGGCAAGCCGCGCATCATTGCTGAGACCGGCGCGGGGCAGCATGGCGTCGCCAGCGCGACCGTCTGCGCGATGCTCGGCCTCGAATGTGTCGTTTATATGGGCGAAGTGGACATCGCGCGGCAATCGCTGAATGTGTTCCGCATGAAACTGCTCGGCGCGACGGTCGTACCCGTCACGAGCGGATCGCGCACCTTGAAGGACGCCTTGAATGAGGCGATCCGCGACTGGGTGACGAATGTGCGAACGACGTACTACATCATCGGTACGGTGGCGGGAATGCACCCCTACCCGATGATCGTGCGTGATTTTCAGGCGATCATCGGGCAGGAGGCGCGGGCGCAACTGCTGGCGCAGGCAGGAAAATTGCCCGATATCGTGCTCGCGTGCGTCGGTGGTGGCTCGAACGCGATGGGTATGTTCCATGCCTTCGTGCCGGATACAAGCGTGCGGCTGATTGGTGTCGAGGCGGCGGGGCGGGGGATCGAGACGGGCGCGCACGCCGCGAGCATTGTCGCCGGGCGCGTCGGCGTGCTACACGGTTCGCGCACCTATGTGATCCAGGACGCGGACGGTCAGATCATGGCGACGCACTCGATCTCGGCGGGACTTGACTATCCCGGTGTCGGCCCGGAACTCGCCTGGCTCGCGGACGCCGACCACGCGCACTACGTTGGCATCACGGACGCCGAGGCGTTGGCCGCCTTGCAGACGTTGTCACAAACCGAGGGGATCATTCCCGCGCTCGAATCGGCGCATGCCATCGCGCAGGCGATCAAGATCGCGCCGACGATGCCGAAGGATGCCGTCATCGCCGTCTGCCTCTCCGGCCGGGGCGACAAGGATATGGGCACCGTCGCGGACGCCCTGGGAGTGACGCTGACATGAGCAGGCAGCAGGCAGCGGGCAGCGGGCAGCAAGGGGTAGGGGCGCACAGCAGTCCGCCCTCTCTGGAGCGAGCGGGTCAAAGAACAACAGGCGTCGCCCGCATCAGCGCTGCATTTGCCCGCGCGAAGGCGGAGGGGCGTGCCGCGTTCATCCCGTACATCACGGTCGGGCATCCCGATCGAGAGACCGTCGCGGCAGTTGTGCCGGCGCTCGTCGCGGCGGGCGCGGACATCATCGAACTCGGCGTGCCTTTCTCGGACCCGCTGGCGGACGGCCCTGTCGTACAGCGCAGCACGCAGGCCGCGCTCGTCAATGGCGTGACGCTCGATATCTGCTTCGATGCGGTACGGAATCTCCGCAACGCGGGCGTCACCGCACCGATTGTCTTTCTCGGCTACGCGAACCCGATTGTCCAGAAGGGTGAAGAGGCATTCGCGGCGCTATGCGCGCGGGCGGGCGTGGATGGCGTGATTGTCGCTGACTTGCCGCCCGAAGAGGCGGGAGACCTCCGCGCCGCCTGCGACCGGCACGGGATCGCGGTGATCGCGATGCTCGCGCCGACGAGTACGGAGAAGCGCATCGCGCAAGTCGCGGAGTTAGCGACGGGGTTCGTCTATTGCGTCGGCCTGACGGGGGTAACGGGTCCGCGGGATGCCCTCGCGACTGATCTGAGCGGTTACCTGGCGCGGGTGCGGGCAACGGTCTCTATCCCGATCGCGGTCGGGTTCGGTATCTCGCGCCCGGAGCATGTCGCATCGGTCGGTGCGATGGCGGACGGTGTGATCGTCGGTAGCGCGCTGGTGCAGCGGCTGGACGACTTGCCGCCAACGGAGCGCGCATCCGGCGCCGCCGACTTTGTGCGATGGCTGATAGGAGAAGGACGAAGGACTGAGGACTAAGGAGAAACCGATCCTACTTAGTCCTTCGTCCTGACGCGAACGGAGTGAGCGGAATGGCGGTGCGGGGTGTGCGGGGGGCGACGACGGCGAAGGCGAACACGGCGGAAGAGATCATCGAGGCGACCCAGGAATTGATCGCCGCGCTCGTCCATTTCAACGACTTGAACACCGATGAGATAGCCAGCGCTATCTGGACAACGACACGCGATCTCACCGCGGAGTTCCCGGCGAAGGCGGCACGGCAGGTCGGTTGGGGGGATGTTCCGCAGATGTGCGCGCATGAAATGGATGTGCCGGGCGCGCTGGCGATGTGCATCCGTGTGACGTTGCATATCAATACGCAAAAAACGCAGCGGGAAGTCCGTCATGTCTACCTGCATGGCGCGACCGTCCTCCGGCCGGAATATGCGGTGGATGCCGCCGCGCTCTCGTCGTAAAAACATTGACGACGGGCGGCGCGGGGTAGTACCCTCCCACGATGTTTCTCGGCAGGGGTCGCCGCAGGGTTGGCCGCGGAACGGAAGGGACGACCGCTCCATGTCCAGCAACGCGCTACCGATCGCGACGCGTGATCGGCAATTACCTTCCGATGAGGCGAGTGAGACAGAGGAATCCACCTCGTTGCCGCCGCGCCGTTTCGGCGGAGTCATCCCGGACAATGAAACGCCGAAGATGCTGCGCGCGGCCGTCTTGCGGCTCGCGTGGCCCTCAATCGTTGAAAATCTGCTCCAATCGCTCGTGCAGATCGCGACGACGGCGATGGTCTCGCGGCTTGGCGCGGCCGCACTCGCTGGCGTCGGCGTCGGCAACCAACTGATGCAGGTCGGCATCTCGACCTTCTTTGCCGTCAGCACGGGTACAACGGTCCTCGTCGCGTACAACATTGGCGCGGGCAACCCGCGAGAGGCGGGGCAGGCGGGGAAACAGTCCTATTTCATTGGCATCATTCTCTCCGTCATTGTCGCGTTACTCGGATTCCTCTTTTCCGCGCCGCTGATTCGGCTGCTCGGCGCGGAACCGGCCGTCGTGACGGAAGGGGCGAAGTTCCTGCGTATCGAGGCGCTCGGCACGATCTTCCTCGTCACGATGTTCATTTCCAGCGGTATCCTGCGCGGTTCGGGAGATACGCGCACGCCGATGCTCGTCACGCTCTCAATTAACTTCATCAATGTCGCCGTGTCGTTGCCGCTGATCTTCGGGCTGGGGCCGCTGCCGCATCTCGGCGTCGTCGGGGCGGCGTGTGGGAATATCGTCGCGCGGTTTATCGGCAGTGTCGTGCTCGTCTCGATCGTCTGGCGCGGGCGGCGGGGGGTCAGCATCGCCGGGCGAGCGGGCTGGAAGCCGCGCTGGACGCTCATCAAGCGGCTGGTAGATATTGGCCTGCCGAGCATGCTGGAATCGCTCTTTCGCTCCGGTGGCATGACGATTTTCGCGGCGGTGATCGTCAGCCTCGGCACCGTCGCCTATGCCTCACAGCAGGTCGCCAATATTTTCTGGCAGATGACGCTCTTTCCCGGTTTCGGCTTCTCGACCGCCGCGCTGACGCTCACTGGCCAATCATTGGGCGCGAACCGGCCCGAGCGTGCCGCGCTGGCGACGTGGGTCGCGACGCGTGCATGCACGATCTGGATGACCAGCATGGGCATCGTCTATTTCTTCTTCGGGCCGCTGCTCGTCATCCCGTTCAGCGCGGGCGATCCGCACATTGCCACGATTGCCGCGAGCGCGCTCAAGGTGCTGACCTTCTCGATGCCGATTCAGGCGATGGGTCTCGTGCTGGCGGGCAGCCTGCGCGGCGCGGGTGATACGCGCTGGCCGATGTTCTCGACCGGCGCTT
This sequence comes from Chloroflexia bacterium, assembly GCA_025928215.1. Taxonomy (GTDB): domain Bacteria; phylum Chloroflexota; class Chloroflexia; order Thermomicrobiales; family JALYUS01; genus JALYUS01. Next base: position 4,413 of record JAICJW010000034.1, read on the forward strand.
CGATGTGGTTTGTCCGCATTCCGGCGGCCTATCTTTTCGGTGTCGTCCTTGGCCTCGGCATCCCCGGTGCATATCTCGCCCTGATCTTCGACGCGGCCGTAACGTCCGGCCTCAATCTCTGGCGCTACCGCAGTGGCCGCTGGCAGACGAGCCGAAGCCTGCGCGCCGCGCCCGCGCGGTGAACGAAAGAGCCACGGCACTTCGTATATATCCCCTCCCCTCTCCTTTGCCTCGTGGCGAAGGAGAGGGGCCGGGGGTGAGGTTCCTTCCCATACCGTGTATGATGCTGTCGGAGGACGCATGACAGTCGCGGATCACAAGATGAAATTGCGCTGGCAGCCGCTCGATGGGGACTGGCGGGCATTCAGCGTGCGCGTCCTGATTCTCAATATTGGGTTGATGCTCTTTGCGTTCGCGCTCGTACTCGGTTATCGCTCCGGTCTCGGGTTGAACGCATGGAATATCTTTCAGATCGCCCTGACGAAATATATCCCGATCACGCCCGGCCAGATGTCCATCGCGGTCGGTGGCATCATGATCGTTGTCGCGTGGCGGGCAGGCATTGCGCCCGCACTCGCAACGGTCTGCAATATGGTCTTTGTCGGCCTCTGGTTCGATTTCTTCGCCGCCCATATCCCGCTGGTGCATCGCTTCGTTGTCGCCCTGCCGATGCTGATCGGTGGCGTTATGCTGATCGGTTGGGCGTCTGCAATCTACATCAAGGCGGGGTTGGGCGCGGGGCCACGGGATTCGTTCATGCTTGCCGTCGTCCGCAGGACGGGCTGGAATGTCGGCATTGCGCGGTTCGCCATCGAGGGAACGGTCTTCTTGCTGGGGATCGCGATGGACCGCTCGCAGGTCGGCATCGGGACACTGGCCTTTACCTTCGGTATTGGCCCGATGCTTGCATGGTCCTTCCGGGTGCTGCGGATACCGCCGGGTGGCCGGATCGCGCCCGTCGTGCCGCGAGTTCCTGCCATGGAGTTGACCGCTGAGTAAGCAAGATGCACGGCCCGTACACAGCATCCTGGTGAGACGTGTGTCAGCGAGAAATGAAGGAGGCCGCAATGGGTAGGGCGATTTGGATCGGTGTCAAGTTCCTGTCGGGTGCGCTCATTGGCGCCGTCATCGGCGCGACCGTCACGGCGTACGCGGCGGGCGCGGCTGATCCCGCCGGGGCCGGCGAGGGCGTCGTCGCGGGTATCCGCATGCGCATGAACGCGGCGAAAGAGGCCGGCGACGCTGCCGCGATGCAGACCGAAGCGGCCCTCACTCAACAGTTCCGCACCAAAGTCCAGGACCCGGAGGCCCTCAACCCACCCACGGCACTGCATCCGAACGTCTAAACGCGATGAACCGCAGAGACGCAGAGCGAGACAAAGAGGGATTGATCACGCCGTTTTCTATTCCTCTATTCTCTGCCCGTCTCTGCGTCTTTGCGGTTCCATTGGTCTGTGATGAGGAGGTGCGTGAGTGGCGCGAGGGATTCGGCCGGTGGTGCTGGTAATCATGGATGGTTGGGGAGATGCGCCGCCGGGGCCGGGGAATGCCGTCACGCTTGCCGCGACGCCGACTTTTGACCGCCTGTGCGCCACCGCCGCGCGGAGCGCGTTGATCCCTTTCGGGCGGGAAGTCGGGTTGCCGGAAGGGCAAATGGGCAACTCGGAGGTTGGCCATCTGAACATTGGCGCGGGCCGGATCGTCTATCAGACCTTGACGCGGATCGCTCTCGCCATCGAGGATGGCGCATTCTTTCACAACCCTGTGCTACGCGACGCCATGCGCGTGGTGAAGGAGCGGCAGGTGACGCTCCATTTGCTCGGCTTGATCGGGCCGGGCGGCGTCCACGCGCAGGATAGACATTTGCTCGCGCTCCTCCGGCTGGCAAAAATGGAGGGAGTGACGAACGTCGCCATCCATGCCTTTCTCGATGGGCGGGACACGCCGCCCGAATCCGCGCGGGACTCGATGCGGCGGCTCGAAGACGAAATCGGGCAGATTGGTGTTGGCCGGGTTGCGACTCTCGCCGGGCGATACTACGCGATGGACCGCGACAAGCGGTGGGATCGCATCCAGAAGGCGTACGACGCGCTGACACGCGGTGTGGGCGAGACGGCGCGCACCCCCGATGCGGCGATTGCCCGCTCGTACGCAGCGGGTGTAACGGATGAGTTCGTTCTGCCGACGGTGATTGTGGGCGCGGATGGCGCGCCAGTCGGCACAATCGCGGACGGTGATGTTGCGATCTTCTTCAATTTTCGTTCCGACCGCGCCCGTGAACTCTCCCATGCGCTGGTGGATGAGCCGTTCGACGGCTTCCCGCGCGCCGTACATCCGCACATCACGTTTGTGACGATGACCGAGTACGAGGCAGATTTGCCCGTCGCAGGGGTCGCATTCCCGACGGAGAACATCATCGAACCGCTCGCGGACGTGATCGCTGCGCATGGCCTCGCGCAGTTCCATGCGGCGGAGACGGAGAAATACCCGCACGTCACCTTCTTCTTCAATGGCGGGCGCGAGGAGCCATATCCCGACGAGGAGCGGCGTCTTGTGCCGTCACCGAAGGTCGCGACCTACGACCTCCAACCGGAGATGAGCGCGCTCGCCGTCGCCGATGCGGTTGAGGCGGCGGTTCTGAGCGGGCGGTATGCCTTTATCCTCGTCAATTTCGCGAATGCCGATATGGTTGGGCATACGGGCGTGCTTCCGGCGGCGATCGCGGCGGTCGAGACGGTGGATGGATGCGTCGGGCAGATTCTCGCCGCGCTCGACCGCACCGGCGGGGCGGCGATTGTCACGGCGGATCACGGCAACGCGGAGGAGATGATCGCGCCGGACGGCACGCCGATGACCGCGCACACGATGAACGGCGTCCCTTGCTTCCTCACCGGGCCGGGCGTTCCGCCGGGTATGCGCCTCCGCCCGCATGGTCGTCTCGCGGACATTGCCCCGACCGTGCTGCATCTCCTCGGCCTCCCGCAACCTGCCATCATGACGGGCGAAAGCCTGATTATCTGATCCCAATGCCGTTTTCCTGCCGCGCGGTCAGTGGGTGAGGATGTACTCACGTGCGCGCCTCCGGCCACTCCGCGCGGATTCGCTACACGATCCAGGCGATAGAGAGCGCCAATGCGGCGGTGGCGACGGCAATGATGAGCCAATCGCGTGCGCCGAGGTGATAGCGTTCCATCATCGTAGCACCCGTTGCGCCGAAGCCGCGCGATTCCATCGCTTCGGCCATCGCGTCCGCAGTCCGCAGGGCGCGGACGACGGCGGGCGTCAACATCCGGGCCTGTTCCGAGAGGGCGGAGAGACCGCGCGGCCTCTCCGCGCCGCGTGCCCGCCGCGCGTCCCCCAACGCGGCCCAACTTTCCCGCATCGCGGGCGCATAGCGCAAGCCGCCGACGAGCACGAAGGCGACGCCGGGCGGCACGCGCAGCAGAGTCAGCGCATCGGCAAGCTCATCAACGGTCAATGAGGCGAAGAAGGCACTGGAAATCGTGCCGAGCAGCAGGAATTTCAGGACAGGCGCGACGGCATCCTTGGGGTTGCTCCCGATGGCTGAGAAGAGGCCAAGCATCACGAGCATCGGCGCGAGCAGGCGGAGCATCACGAGCCAGCGGCGTAACCCATGCACGAGCGCAACGACGATCAGCGCGACGAGAACGAAGGCGAACAGGGATGCCGGCGCAGTCGTGATGAGCGCGGCAGCGATCCCCTCGCAGTAGAGGCAGAGTTTCGCGCGCGGGTCTATCTTCATCCCGGATGTTCCAGCACGCGATCGCCCGTAGATACGAGTGTGATCTCCTCACCGGTGTAGGGCACGCCGAGCGCCAGCGCGAGTTCGGCAATCGGGGTAGGCAGCAGGTGGGCGCGCGTGCGCAGAGTCGGATCAATCATCACCGCTGCGGGCGGTGCGTCGGCGATCAACCTGCCTTCGGAGAGCACGAGCCAGCGCGGGCAATGCGCCGCCGCAAACTCCATGTCGTGCGTCGCGAGGATGACACCGACGCCTTCCGCCCGCAGCGCCGCCAGAATCCCGGCGAGGGCATTGCGCCGCTGGCGATCTTGCCCGGCGGTCGGTTCGTCGAGCAGCACGACCTCCGGCCGGTGCGCGAGCATCGCGGCGAGCGCGACCCGCCGCTTCTCCCCGTCGCTGAGGCCGAGCGGCGGACGTTCGAGCAGCGGTTCGAGCGAGAAGCGCGCAATCAGCAGTTCGATCCATGCGGCATCATATTGCTTGAGCATGCGGGCGCTGTACTCGACCTCCTCGCGCACCGTGCGGCAGAAGAGCGCGTCGTCCGCATTTTGGAGCAGCAGGCCAACCGGTTGGCGCGGCACGGGCATCCCGTCGCCGCCGGTGATCCGCCCGCCATGCGGCTGCGCCAGCCCCGCGAGGAGACGGAGCAGCGTCGTCTTGCCCGCGCCGTTCATGCCGACGAGCGCGATCGTCTCGCCGCGATGCAGCCGCAGATCAATGCCATGGAGCACGGCGCGATTCTCCCGTTCGTAGCGCACCGCCTCCGCGACGAGCACAACTTCGCCCGTTACCGAAATCGCGCCCGGTCGTGGTTGGAGCGTCAGCTGCCGAGCGCGCAAAATGTCGGCGGCGTCCGTTGCCGTCCGGGGTCGTTCCGACAGATCGCTCTCCATACATATGCGCGCGACGGTGGGTATCGGCAGATTGGATGCCTGATGTGACGACTGTAAGATTGCTGCCGGTGTGCGATGCAGGTCAAGCGCGCCGTTCTGCATTGCCGCGACGGACGTCGCATCTTCCCAGAGGCGGCCGGGCCGGTGTTCGGCAACGGCGATAGTAATGCCCTGCTGATGCAGCGTGGCAAGTAGCGTCCAGAGATCATCGGCGGCCTGTGGATCGAGCGCGGCGGACGGTTCATCGAGGATCAGCAGGGGTGGCTGCATCGTCCGCACGCAGGCAATCGCGACGCGCGCCCGCTCGCCGCCGGAAAGATGCGTCGTCGGGCGCGCCAGCAGGTGCGTGATCCCTGTCTGCTCCGCCACCGCGCCGATACGCGCGGCGATCTCTTCGCGCGCAAGCCCGAGGTGACGGGGGCCAAATGCTAACTCGCGCTCCACCGTGGCGCTAAAGAGTTGGGCCTCGTGGTTCTGAAAGATGACGCCAGCGGTGCGAGCGAGATCGCGGACGGCATGCGCGCGGGTATCGTCGCCATTCAGATACACGGCGCCGGTGAACTCCCCGCTATGGAAATGGGGAATTAGCCCATTCGCCATGCGGATCAGCGTAGATTTCCCCGATCCACTCTCACCGAGCAGGAGTAGCAGATCATCGCGCGGCACCGAAAGCGTCACATCGGCGGCCGCTGCATGTGACCACTCGGTCGGTGTGGCAACATGGTCCGCGTACCGGAAACCCGCGCGCCGATAGACGAGCATCGTGCCTTACCGGTGCGACGCCGCGAGCCGTTCGCCGCGCCGGGTTGGGCCATATCCCGCCGCGTTGAGCGCTCGCAGCACGATGAGGGCAATGATGGAACCAAGAATCGCACTGCCGAGGAAACTGAGTCCGATTGTCAGGAGGGCGGGGTGTTTGTGCAGGATGTTTGGCGAGACGATATACACGGTGATGAGTGTGGCAAGGATGCCGGTTCCGACTATTTCACCGGCAGCACTCAGATACATATTCCGCGTTGCGCGCCAGAGAAAACCGGCGAGCGCCGCGCCAATCATGCTCCCCGCAAAGGCGTTGACCGTGCCGGTGCCGAGGAAGTTGCGCAGCAGGGAAGTCACGAATGCGACGAGGATCGCATACCACGGCCCAATCAGCACGGCGGAGATGACATTCACGAACGACTGAATTGGGAAGACCTTGGTCGTTCCAACTGGAATGCTCAGTGGTGAAAGTGCGACTGCCAGCGCGGTAAAGATCGCTGCCCGTGCGACATCCCTGGTTTTCATTGCTCCGCTCCCTCCCTTGCCTCGACACGCCCCGAACGGCTCACAATCGCCCAACCTGAATCCCGGCGACGCCATCTGCCAGCAATGTGGCGACGGCATCGAGTAGCCGTGCTCTGAATGTGCCGGGGCCGGGTCTCCCTCCGTCCGGCCCCGGTGCCGCGGCACGCTCGGCAGCCAGCCCATAGAGGCCGAGCGCGAGGGCGGTCTGCACGGCGGGATCGTCGCCAATCGTCAGCAGGATGCCGACCGCCGCCGATGCCATGCATCCCGTCCCGGTGACGCGGGGCAGGAGCGGGTCGCCATTGCGCACGGCATATCCCTGCTCGCCGCCCACAACGATGTCAACGGCGCCTGTGACCGCAACAACGACGCCGAAGCGGGTTGCGGCGGTGCTTGCGACTGCGTACGGTTCCTCCGCCCCTACTGCCTCAACACCGCGCACTTCACCCGCCCCAAGTAACGCCCCGATTTCGCCCCGATTGCCGCGCAGAACAGTGATCGGCAGCGCCGCGAGCAGATGCAATGCACTCGCCGTCCGGAACGCCGTCGCGCCCGCGCCGACGGGATCGAGGACGATGGGAATGCCGCGCGCCGCGGCGGCGTGCCCCGCGCGGAGCATCGCCTCAACCTTTGCGGGGGAGAGAACGCCGAGGTTGAGGACGAGCGCCTGCGCGACAGCGGTGATTTCCGCCACTTCCTCCGGCGCGTCAGCCATCACCGGAAGCGCCCCGAATGCCAGCGTGAGATTCGCGACATCGTTCGCTACGACGGGGTTGGTGATGTGGTGAATCAGCGGTCTTGCCGCCGCGATCCGCGCGAGGGATCGTGCGGCGACATTCGCGTATGGCTGCTCGCTCATCTCGCTGCTCTGCGATACCGACAAATCGTGCACCCCCTCCCTCTCGGCACACTGCCCATGGACGCGAGCAATAAAAAGCGGAGGAACCGGCGCGGTGGGTTGCGCTCCCGATTTCCTCCGTCAATGCAACCGAACGCTGCATACGGTGCGCATCCCTCCGCCGGCATGACCCGGATCAGGTTCGACGGTCGGTGACGGATCGCGGTCACCCTCTCAGCCCGGCTCCCCAGGCCCCCGCGGCAATGCTTTCACTTGTCGAAGGCACGATAGTATGGCGGCATCGGCCCGTCAAGACCCATCATCTGCATCGCCATGCGTCATGTGATGCCGAGGACGACCCACGGTTGATGGCTCGCGATGGTGATGGAACTCGTCATCGCGCCGCTTGCCGGATCGAGCGCAAGGACTTTGCCCGCCTCAACACTCACGGCATACAGGTGAACGCCGTCCGGGCTGATGGTGACGCTGTCGAATGACAGATCGGATTGGAACCGCCCGCGCACCGTCAGATCGCGGGTATTGAGGGCGAATACGCCCCGTTCACCGGGTACGAAGAGTGTTGTGCCATCTGGCGTGTGAGGGCGGCGCTGCCGGTGAGCGCCCCTTCCGCGCTCGCGCTCGGTATCATCCAATTTTCAACGTCGAAGATGGCGAAGTGGATACGATCCCTTGCTGCATATGTCTGTGCGGTCGTGAGCGCGAGCCAGCGACCGTTGGCGCGCGTGTGGGAGGCATCGTTGATGTTCGTGGTGCCTTCGGCGATCACCAGGAGCGTCAGGATGCAACTGAGCAGCAATCGTCGTCGCATTTGATGTACCTACCCTCCGCAATTGATCGAATGGAGTTCATTCACTCCTTCTACAACGCGGCGGGCATGGTGGTTCCCGGTGGGCCTCCTTCATCGCGGCATGTCTTTCGCACGTCTTGCGCCTATAGGCGAGCGAAGTACTAGCGCAAATGCGGGAAGGCGCGGCGGCCGGGGTAGAGGGCGGATTCTTCCAGTTCCTCCTCGATCCTGAGTAATTGGTTGTACTTCTCGACACGTTCCCCGCGCGAGGGCGCGCCGGTCTTAATTTGCCCCGCGTTCGTCGCGACGACGAGGTCGGCGATGAACGTGTCCCCCGTCTCGCCGCTCCGATGCGAGATCACCGCCGCCCACCCGGCGCGCTGCGCCCGCTCGACGGCCTCGAAGGTCTCGGTCAGCGTGCCGATCTGGTTCAGTTTGACGAGGATCGCGTTGCCCGCGTTCTCACGGATGCCCCGCTCCAGAAACTGCGTGTTCGTGACGAAGAGGTCATCGCCAACCAACTGGGTGCGATCGCCCAGTTGCTCGGTGAGTGTTTGCCAGTTCGTCCAATCGTCCTCCGCCAGTCCATCCTCGATAGAGATGATCGGGTACTGGGCGACGAGGTTCTCATAGTAGGCGATCAACTCCGTTGGCGTGAAGGTGCGCCCTTCGCCCTTGAGATTGTAGATGCCGTCTTCGTAGAACTCCGACGAGGCAGGGTCGAGCGCGATGAAGATCTCCTCACCCGCCTCGTAGCCCGCCTTCTCAATCGCCTGGAGGATCAGTTCAATCGCCTCCTGATTCGAGCCGAGCGACGGTGCGTACCCCCCCTCGTCGCCGACCTGCGTCGGGTAGCCTTTATCGTGCAGGACGCTCTGGAGGGCATGGAAAATTTCGGCGCCCCAGCGCAATCCCTCGTGGAAGGAGGGCGCGCCAACGGGCATTACCATGAACTCCTGCATGTCCACGCTGCTGCCGAGGGCGTGCTTGCCGCCGTTGAGAATATTCATCATCGGCACGGGCAGCGTCCGCGCGTTCGGGCCGCCGAGGTAGCGATAGAGGGGAATATCGAGCGCGAGCGCGGCGGCCCGAGCGACGGCGAGCGAGACGCCGAGGATCGCATTCGCGCCGAGGCGGCTCTTGTTCTTTGTACCATCCAGGGCAATCATCAGCCGGTCAATCTCGATCTGATTGAGCGCGTCAAGCCCGACGATCTCTTCAGCGATCACGTCATTGACATTCGAGACGGCCTGCTGGACACCCTTGCCGCCGTACCGGCGCGGGTCTTTATCGCGCAGTTCGACTGCCTCATGCTGCCCCGTGGACGCGCCCGACGGCACCGCCGCCGTTCCCTTGATCCCGTCACTGAGGTAGACATCCACTTCCACCGTCGGATTGCCGCGCGAGTCGAGAATTTCCCGCGCGAACACATCTTCTACGACCGTCATCAGCATCACCCGCCCCTCCTCTGCTCACTCGTTCGTCATGTGCCCAATAGCGTACCACAGCAGAATCGAAACCGAATGAACCGCAGAGACGCAGAGGGGGAGAGACTGAAGGTTTATTCCCTTCCAATCTTTCTCTGTGTCCTCTGCGTCTCTGCGGTTCAAATAGATTCACCGGCATTCGGGGAGGAGCGGTTTCTGGATGTAGAGCGGCGAGCATTCGGGCTTGTAGAGGCCGAGTTGACCGAGCAGCTGTTGTCGTCCGAGTTGCCCAAGTTCGATGGCGTACGGTGTGTTGTTGAATTCGGGGTGGAACTCGAAGCGCGCCCGCTCGAAATACTGCACCGTATACGCGACGCCGTCGGTCGGATTCGGCTCAATCGTCTCCTCGGAGATCGGATAGCCGAAGATGAATACACCGCCGTTCTGGTCGAAGAACTTCTTGAACTGACCACCGATTGAGTGCTGCGTCTGGACGAAATAGGAGCGATCCGAACCAGCCGGGACGAGCGGTTGCGGCGGGAATGCCGGATCGGTGCGCGGATCGGTGCGCCCCGCCGTGACGATGCGGCCAACGTTTGTCAACTGAACGAGTTGCGGCGTTCCGACTGCCTCCGGATGATACTCGAAACGCGACCGCTCGAAATACTGCACCGTCAGATGGCTCGTGGCGTCTACGACTTCATTTGTCAGCGGAAAGCCGAAGATCGTCGCGCCACCATTCGCGTTCCAGAAGGTCAGGAAAGCGTACCCGACGACGTACCCGGTCTGCGGGAAATAGCGCAGGTCCTGGCGAACCGTGATCGCCGGTGTGGGATCGGAGAACGTGACGGTTCGCGCCGTCAGGCCGCCCGCGTGCGACCAGACAACGACAGTGCCGCTCACCGCCGGGGCGACGTTCGCATCCTGGCCACCGGCGATTTGATAGCCGAGATGCCGGGCAAGATCATAGCCATAAATCGCCGTCATACCGCCCGCGTCCGGCGAGGTGGACCAGACAACCGTCGCGCCATCGAAACCGACACCGCTGATCTGCTGCCCCGGACCGAGATTGGCGGGGATCGCCTCGACGGCGTTCGTGGCGAAGTCGAGAACGGCGACGCGTGCGCCCTGCGCGAGCGCGAGCCGGTTCTGCGCGAAGCCAAAGAGGGCGGTCTTGCCGCCGAAGGCGTCATTGACCGGCAGCCGTTGCGAGGAATCAAGATCGAAGAGGATCATCCGACTCAGGCGCGCGGGATCCGTGGTGAGGTCCGGGAAGACGACGCGGCGACCGGAGACGCGCGGCGGCCCAAGCGTCTCCAATGGCACGCGGTTCGCGGGGATGCGCCCGGCTTCCGTCGTCGCGCCGCTCGTGCGATCCCACACCTTGACCGCGACACCGCCGCTGTCCTGTGCCAGCCACGCGACCACGCCGGCGTCACTGACGGACGGCGCGGTGACATTCGCGTCACCGACCGGCACGGAGAACTGCGCGCCCGTGGAGAGGTCGAGGCCACTGATCGCGCTCGCACCCTGCTTCCAGACAACGAGTGACCCCGCCACATCCGGCTCACTTGTGCCGGTGCCGGGGATCGGGAGCGGTTGACCAGTGCTCGTATCGAGGCCGAACGCGCCGTTCGTATCCTGCCAGACGACGAGCGACCCGCTGATGCGTGGGTTCGTCAATGTTCCCGGCCCAATCGGAAGCGACGCGCCCCCGATCGCCGGGCCATCCGCCCGGATGACCGTCGCCAGTGGCAGCAGCAGCGATGCCACGAAAAGAATCACGCCCCACCGGCGTCCCGCGTTGCCCCGTCGTCGCATCCTTCCCCCCTCATCACTGGTTTCTTCCGCAGGGAGTGTATGTGCGAACGCGCCGGAAGCGCAATGAGGTGTAAAAAATCGGTTCGGGGTGGGGAGCAGGATTTCCCCGAACCTCGAACCTCGATCCCCGAACCTTCCCCTGCTACAATCACCCCAGGAGGTGCAACGATGAAACGATTCGAGGGCAAAGTCGTGCTGGTGACGGGGGCGGGATCGGAGCGCGGCATCGGGCGGGCGGTCGCACTGGCCTTCGCCAAAGAGGGCGCGCATGTCGTCATGACTGATGTCGTGGCGGCGGGTGTTGAGCGCGTGGCGCGCGAGTTGAACGAGCACGCACAAGCGATCGGTGAAGTCGCGGACGTGCGGAGCAAGGCCGAGATGGAGCGCGTTGTGGCACGGGCGGTGGAGGAATTCGGGGGCCTGGATATCCTGATCAATAACGCGGGACTGACCCGGCCAACAAAATTCCTCGATATCAGCGAGGAGGAATACGACCTCGTCGTGGACGTCAACCTCAAGGGTATGTTCATGACGACGCAGGCGGCGGTCCCGGCGATGCTGAAGCGGGGCAAGGGAGCGATTGTCTCGCTCTCATCGGTTTCCGGTCAGCGTGGCGGCGGGGTCTTCGGAACATCGGCGTACAGCGCGGCGAAGGCGGGTATCGCGGGTCTGACGCGGGCATTGGCGCGCGAACTGTCGCCCCAGGGTATCCGCGTCAACTGCGTCGCGCCCTCCTTAATTGATACCGACATCTTCGGTGGGCAGGTCTCGGAGGAACGGAAGAAGGAATTGGGTGAATCAACGCTCGTTGGACGCGTTGGTCGTGTGGAGGATGTCGTCAATGGTATCCTCTTTCTCGCCGACGACGCGAGCGAATATCTCACCGGCGTCACCCTCGACATCAATGGCGGCTCGCACATACATTAGCGTGGATCGCTCTGCCTGAAAAACAACCAGGAAACCGGGCCGAAACTTGACGCCGCGCGTCGTGACGGCTACTGTACGTACAGCATGGGTGCGTCGGTCGTACGTCGGTGGGTGCAATGCGTCACACGATGAGAGAGCGAATGTCGCAAGCGATCCCGCGGGTGCAACGGTTGGTGATTATCACTGGCCTCGTGCTGGCGACGGCGTACGCATCGGTCGGCTTCGTCCATCAGGAGCGGGCCGTGCGGCGCCTGACGAGCGAGGTTACGCAGCGCCAGCACGATCTCGACGCGACGCGACAGGAGCAACAGACCTTAACGGCTGAGATTGCCGCCCTGAACGATCCGGTTCACTACGCGCAATACGCGACACTGGTCGCGCGGCATACATTGATGCTCACGCGGCCGGACGAGACGCTCTTCATTGTCACCTGGCAGAGCGGAGGCGATTCGCACGGGCCGCAGGCGCCACGTTCGACGGATTGGAAGGCGCTGCTTCATGCCGCCGACATCCCCAATCCCTGATGAAACCTAATTGCACAGCTACATCGTGTCGAGGCTGTCCCGGAGGACATCGAGGTGTTCGAGGGCGAGGCCCGTACCAATGGCGACGCAGGAGAGCGGATCCTCCGCGACGTAGCAGGGGACGCCCGTCACTTCGGTCAGCAGTTCGTTCAAATTGCGCAACAGCGCGCCGCCGCCCGTCAGGATCATGCCCTTGTCAATGAT
>JAICJW010000261.1 GCA_025928215.1 Chloroflexia bacterium
CCGCAGGCATTGGGGCAGAACGTGACGACGTATACCCAGACGGGGATGACGACGGGGCAGTATGCCTGCATCAAGGTGGCGGCGTACAACTACGCCGGTGCCTCGGCATACACGGCGACCTGGGCCTGCGGCCAGGCGTCATGAGCATCGCGCCCAGCTACTTATACGGATGTCCCCCTCTTGGCGACTAGCGATTTCGCGCGTACACTACACGTGCAAGAGGACTGTCCGTACACGAGCCGGGGGTGAGAACCACATGGCGATGTATGACCGTTTTGCGCTTTCCCCCGCACCCGATGATGTCTCAATACAAGATCGCGATCTGCTCATTCGGATGTCCGCGTACCTCGATACGATCGAGACGCGCATCCGGCAGGGGCAAGGGTGGTTCATCTTCAATGCCGACCGGGCACGCGCGGCACGAATCGCGCAGTATGTCCTCGCCGGGCTGCGGGCGCACGCGCCGCTGATCTCCCACTTTTTGATGACGTGGCGCGATTTTGCCCTCAACGCGTATGTCACCGAAGTTGCCCTGCCCCGCGAGGAGCAGGAAGAGCCGCCTGAGCCGGAGAGCCGCCGCGATCACGAACAGCGGCTCGCCCGCCGCGTCTCGCGCGAGGCGTACTGGCGCGCGCTCAATGTGGATGTGCTCGTTCTGCTTGATCTCGCCCCCGCGCATACGCACGAGATCGCCTTTCTGGACGGCATCCTCGCCAGCCGTTCGACACTGCATCTGCCGACCGTGCTGACGACTCCATTCATGCCGGATCGTCTCAAGGCGGCGATAGACGCGGTGGACACCGAGGGCGGGTCGTGGGAGCACCTCTGGGGCCGGATGTATGAGAGCAGCCTGATCGCCGTATGAAAAGGCAATGGCGGTGGCAGATCTCCGGCCGCGCTCGTATCCGGATGACACGCCTGCCGCCGAACGAATAATCCGCTGGCACTCCTGTTGCGACAGCCCGAACCTCATGCCGGGAAGCCAGCATGGGTGGGTTTGTCGAACCCACGGGCCGATCCCTTTGGTTCGGAGAAACCCGATCAACCAATTGCGCGTCTCAGGACGTTAAGCAAGGAAAGGATGCAGGGATGAGCGAGATGCTTCATCGAATCCCGACCCCGAACTCCTTGCACTCTCCGGGCAATCGCGATAGCGTATCGTCGCAGCACGGGTGCGGCGCATCATGAATACAGGCGGACACGATGTATGGTATAGTGTCCTGGCACCCAACGGCACCGGCGATGTCCTCGTTTGGCGGTAGCAGACGGCGTTTGGTGGCTGCCACGCACGCGCCCTCCCGCCGATATGCGATACGGTATTTGCCATGAACAACACCCGATCACCGGCGGCGCCCTCCGCGCTCTTTTGTAACACCCTTCTTCGGCGGTACCGCCATCCAGCGGCAGGAGCACGCGCGCTCCTGCTTGCGCTGCTCGGCATGCTACTGATTGCGCCGGGAGTTGCGGCGGAGGATTCGCCCTTTCTCGCTGCACCGGGTGGCCCATGGCAGCACGATGATACGACCTATTTCCAGATCAATTACCTCCAGCGGGACCCGGTCGCGGCGCAGGTGGATCTCTACAAGAAGATCGCCGATCCCGTCTATGAAATGGAAACAAATATCTTTGATCCCGCGGGCGTCGCCTCGCAATTTGTGCCCCGGCCAGTGCCGATCTATCTATACACGGATGTGTCGCAGTTCACTGCCGCCGTGCCCGCCGCGCAGAGCGATCAGAACCTCTACAGCAGCATTGACGGCGGGGGCATCTACATCTGCGTGCCACGGATGGGCAACCTCAAAGCGCCGGAACTGACGCTCAATCTCCGTATGCTCATTACGCAGCAAATCGTCGCGATGATCGGCGGCGGCAATCTTCCCCCCGGCCTGGTGCATGGCACGGCGCTCTACGGCGAAGCGCCCCCGGCGGAACTACCCGCGCTCGTCGCCACACTCAACCAGCAAGCGAATGCCGATCACCTCGCGGATTGGGCGACACTCTTCACCACCACCAACACCGCCCTCGTTGGGCAACAATACAGTGTCGTCGCCTTCTTAATTGATATCTATGGCTTCCGCCAGTACCGCGACTTTCTCACCACGCTCAGCAAGCCCGAGGCGCAAAAAGACTGGCGGCAGGCGATGCAAATCGTCTACAAGAACGAGGGAAGCGCCGCTGCGACCTCGCTCGAAGCGAAGTGGAAGGCGTACCTGCCGCAATTCATCGGCAGCCTCTGGCAGCGCAACCAGTTCACCTACTACAACATTGACGAGGCGACCCAGCTCGTCGGCGTTGGTCAATACTCGCAAGCGGTGACGCTGCTGACCCCTGCAATTGGGTTCCTCCAGCAGACGGGGACGACGAAACGCGCCTCCGAGGCGCAGGCCCTCCTCTCGAAGGCGCGCGCCGGGTCGGAAGCGGAGGCGCGCGTGCGCGATGCCCAGCAAGCGCTTGAGGAGAACGATTACGTCCGCACGAACGACTTACTCAAGCAGGCATCTGATCTCTACAAAGCGATACCGGATGCCAAGCCGCCGCTCCTTCTCATCCAGTATCAGCAGCGTGCAGCGCGTGGGGTGCAGGCGACCGATGATCTGACCAAAGCGGAAGCCCAGATCAACGGCTGGAATGTCATTCAGGCCCGCAAGAATGCGAATCACGCCTTTAGTACGTTCACGGAGTTCGGCAATGCTCCACTCGCCGACCGCGCGGCAACGGTGATAACGCGGGCGAACGAGCGCATCCGCATGGCAGGAATCACGGTCATTGGCGTCGGATCGGCGATCTTGCTCGTCGGCTTCGCCTACACCGCGCTACGGCGTGGGCGGCGACAGCGATTGCCCGCCCTTCCACCGCTTGAATAAGGACTGAGGACTGCGGGCGCCCTTTGGGCAGCATGAGGACTGAGTTCTCCGGAATGAGGCATCTGTGGCGACAAATGCACGACGGCAACTGATTCCCGTATCATCGGCGCGACGGGCAAAGATGACTCCTTCACTACGCCCCTCAGTCCTCGGTTCTCATGCTGCCCAAAAGGCGCCCGCGGCCCTTCGGCGCGCCTTGCCTACGGCATGGCGCGTAGTGTGGTTTCCCTTCTGGTTCGGCACCGATTTGCGGCCACCGGCGCTCCCGCGACACGGGATGGGCGATAACCGCCTGACCGTCTTACGACGCGGGCTGGAGGCGACGCGCTTCGTTCAGTGGATGCTGGAAATTCAGGATCGCGTCTGGCGGCAGCGTTTGCTGCTGATTGCGCTCCGGGCCTTCTGGCTCAGCGCGCTCATGATGATCATCGTCTGCCTCGGCGCAATCGCGAAGGGAACGCAACCGGCGACAGCGGCAATTGCCGTACCGATCGGAATAATCGCCGCGCTCGCCCTCGCCTATGCCTGGTTGCAGCGTCCGACCCGCATGGGTCTCGCGCGCTTCCTCGATCAGGGGTACCGCCTGGACGCGACGCTCGCCACCAGCCTCGAACTGGCACAGGGCGAGATGGACAGCCACCTCGCGCCCCATCTCCTCAACCACGCCGCCCGCACCGCGTACCGCATTGGCCGAGCGAAACACTTGCGCCTGCATCGCACCGCGCAGGAACAGGTGATGGCAGTGGGGATGGCGATTGTCACGCTCGGCGTCGTCCTGCTTCTCCTCCTGTCGAGTGATCTCAACCGTCACGCCTTCGCGCCCGTCCCGAAATTGCCGGATGTCAAGCAGCAGCAACAGCAAAATAATATGGACGCGAACGGCAACCCGACGCCGCTCACCGACCAGCAGTTGACGCCGGACCAGTTGCAGCAACTCGCGGTGCAATCCGCGCAGGCGCAGCAGGATCTCCAGCGGCTTGCCGGCTCCCTGAATGACAATTCCACAACGAAGCAGGCGGCACAGGACATTCAGAATGGCAACTACAACGCCGCCGCGCAAGATTTGCAGCAGGTAGCGAGCAACCTCGATCAGACCTCGCCCGATGCGAAGCAAAATATCGCCAGCGATCTCCAGCAGGCGGCAAGCCAGAACACGCCCGGCAACCAACCCCTCACTGACGCGGAAAAGAACGCCGCTCAGTCGCTGCAACAAGGCAATAGCAATGACGCGGCGCAATCCGTCCGGGACCTCGCCAATCAGGTACAGCAGACCGGGGGGCAGGTTCGCTCGCAGCAGGACCTCTCCGCCGCTATTCAGGACGCACAGCAGCGCGCGAACGGCGGCCAGCAGGGCCAGCAGGATGCCAGCGGCAAGCCGCAAAACAGCGACGGCCAGAGCGCGAGCGATCAGAACGGCCCCGGCGCGGGTCTCGGCCAGCCCGTCCCCTATCAGCCGGGCGATCCGACGCAGGTGCAGAATCTCGGCAACGCGGGCAATCCGCTGCCGCTCACGGGGCAACCCACCGGCCAGGCCCAGCCACTCCCCGGCGGCACGGGCAACCCGCAGAATCTCGGCAGCGCTTCCGGCGGCGGTAATAGCGCCCCGAAGTCCGGCCAACAGGGCAATGTGGATCAGGCCAGCCCGGATGCCAATCGCGTCCCGCGGGACCGCCGTGATGTCGTGCAGGGCTACTTCACGCAGCCATAAGAGAAAGGGCGAAGGACTGAGGAGTGAGGACTAAGTGGGGAATGGCATTCGACCATCGAGACAATTTTTAGGGGATATGGCAGCACTATGGTGGCAGCACGTGGCGATCGAAAACTCAGTCCTGAGTCCTTAGCCCTTCGTCCTCCCCTTTTGGATGAGGCGTTCCTTCGCCGCCTGGAGCGGCTGCAACTCCGGTCGCGACGGTCGTTTACGCACGGAATCGCCGGGGAACACCGAAGCATCCGCCGCGGTACGTCGCCGGAGTTCGCGGACTACAAGCCCTATACACCGGGTGACGACTTCCGCCGCGTGGACTGGAATATTTACGCCCGCATGGGCGAGATGTTCGTGCGGCTGAGCGAGGTAAATATTGACCTCGCCGTCCACCTGCTCGTGGATCGCTCGCGCTCGATGGATTGGGGTGAGCCGAACAAATTCCTCTACGCCAAACGGGCGGCGGCAGCGCTCGGCTACCTCGCCCTCGCGGGGTTCGACCGCGTGACGGTCGCGCCCTTCGTTGGGGAACCGGGGCGGACGCTCGGCCCGCTGCAAGGCCGCTCCCGCGCGGCGGGCCTGTTCGAGTTCCTTACCGCCTTGCCGCCGGAGGATGGCGCGACCGATCTCGCCCGCACGCTGCGCGCCTACGTCAATACGAGCCGCCGCCCCGGCTACCTCGTCCTCTTCTCGGACCTGCTCTCCACCACGAGCATGGAGCAGGCGTTCGCGATCCTCATCGAGCGGGGCTGGCAAATTGTCATTCTCCACACCCTCTCGCCGTGGGAGTTGCATCCGACGCTCGAGAATGATGTCGAATTGGAGGACGCGGAGAGCGGCGAGCGCATCCGCATCCGCCCGACGACCGAGACCTTCACCACCTATCAGGAGCGCTTCGACGGCTGGCTGGCGGAGGTCGAGGGATACTGCAAGCGGTACAACATCACCTATGTCCGCGTCGCGACGGATATTCCGTTCGAGGAATTGGCGACCCGCACGCTGATCGCGCAGGGGGTGCTGGAATGACGCTCCTCGCGCCGCTCGCGCTCATTGGTCTCGTCGCGCTGCCGGTCATTTATGCCCTCTATATGCGCGAGGATGCGCCGGACACCTTCCCGGTGCCGACGCTTCGCTTCTGGTCGGAGGCGACGAGCGAGCGCGGTCGCCGCTTTCATCGCCGCCGCCCGCCGCTCACCTGGCTGATGCTCGCGCAGATGCTGATCGCGCTCATCCTCGTCGGCGCGCTCGCCCGGCCCCTGCTCAATGTTGGCTTCCTGCGCCCCTCCGGCGGCGCGAAGCAACTCTTCGTCGTCATTGACGGCAGCACGAGCATGGGCGCGACGGACATTGCGCCGACCCGCTTCGCCAAAGCGAAAGATCGAGCGGCGACGCTGATCGGCGGCCTCGCCGCCGACGAGACGGCGACCGTCATGGTGCTCGGCAGCGAAGTGCGCATCCTCGGCGCGAGCGACGGCGTGGAGCAACTGGCGCTCAAGGGGAAATTGGACGGCCTTGCGCTCCCCGGCGGTCACGCGGACTTTCAGGACGCGCTCGGCGTCCTCCGACCGCTCCTCGATCCGCAGCAACGCAACGAAGTCGTCGTCATCACGGATGGCGGCCTGCTCGGCACCGGCGCCTTGAGCCAGGACGACAAAATCCCCGCCTCCATCCGCGTCGAGGACGTGACACAGAGCGAGAACCCGACGGCGACGGCAAATGTCGCCATCACTCAGGCCTCCACCCGTCTTTCACAGACCAACACGGATCAGGAGGAGTTCTTCACGCGGATTGCCAACTATGCTACCGCGCCCGCGACGGTGACGCTCCGCCCGTTCTTCAATGACATCGCCGCCGCCGAGGAGAAAGTGACGATTGACCCCGGCCAGACCATCGAGCGCACCTACACGATGCCGAAGGGGACGACCAAGGCACGGCTCGAAGCGCGCACGCCTC
>JAICJW010000135.1 GCA_025928215.1 Chloroflexia bacterium
AGAGGCGGTTATGCGTGTCGGGATACTCGGCGCTAATCCAGTCGAGCATCATGGCGCAACGGAGGGGCAACCGTGGAATCACACTCGTCTGCCGGGGGGTGGCGATGCCGCTATGTGCCCATTGATTCCGTAGAAAGACCTGGTGCCATGTATAGAAATCTCGCTCGTTTACTGAGAGAAGTAGCCAGCCGTTGGCGTTCGCATGCTGAATCTGGTCGTCATCCGCTTCCGCAAACATTCCTTCTGACTGCGCTGTTTTCACACGAAAACCACGTCGCTGTAGATACGCGATGACGATGTGATTCACGCATTCATCGAGATAGACTGTCGGTACGGACATTACAGTTCGTTATAAGGGATATCTTTGCCTTCGTTGTCTTCCGCGATGTGGCGGTTAATTTCCTCTCGATGTTCGCGGTAGTATCGGAATGCTGTCACGACATCAGTAGCACTTAGGGTCGGTAGTGCTGTCAGAACTCCCGCAATATCCCCGTATCCGTGATGATATAACACGACCGCACGCACAGGGATGCGCGTTCCCTCAATCGTCGGTTCACCATGCAGGATGCCGGGGTTCCGCACGATCGTTCGTGGTCTTGATTCCGCTCGAACCCTTCTCGTCCTCCGAGCCGTAGATCGCACTCTGTCAGAGTAACAAAAGGAGATACCAAGATGGCATCTCCCAGCGCGTTATCAGATTCAGCACGTACCTCGGCCTGCGTTATTCGTTGCTCGTCTTCGCCTCGCGGTCTTTGCGGCGGGTGGCGCGGAGGAGGTCGCGGTTCATGAAGGAGATGACGTCCAGCGGGATCTCCTTCGGGCAGACGGCGGCGCACTCGCCGATGTTCGTGCAGGAGCCGAAGCCTTCCGCATCCATCTGCTCGACCATCCTGATCACGCGGTCGTCCCGCTCCGGCTGCCCCTGCGGTAGGTGACCGAGATGGGAAATCTTTGCGCCGGTGAAGAGCGCTGCGGAGGCATTCGGGCACATTGCCACGCAAGCACCGCAGCCAATGCAGGCGGCGTAATCGAAGGCGGCGTCGGCGTCCGCCTTCGGGACGAGGATCGCATTGGCGTCCTGCGCGCCGCCGGTCGGCGCGGTGATGTAGCCGCCCACCTGAATAATCCGGTCAAAGGCGCTACGATTCACGACGAGGTCCTTGATAACCGGGAAGGCGCGCGCCCGCCACGGCTCAATCGTGATCGTCTCGCCGTCCTTGAAGTGGCGCATGTGCAGTTGGCAGACCGTCGTGCCGGATTCGGGGCCATGTGCAACGCCGTTAATCATAAATCCACAGGTGCCGCAGATGCCCTCACGGCAGTCGTTGTCGAAAGCGATCGGCTCCTCGCCGCGCGCGATCAACTCCTCATTGACGACATCGAGCATCTCTAGAAAAGACATATCCGTGCTGATCCCCCGCGCCTCGTAGGTGACCATCTTCCCCGCGCTGGCGGCATTCTTCTGCCGCCAGACCAGGAGGGTGAGGTTCAGGGTGCGGCCAGCATGATCGTTCGGTTCCGTGGCGGTTCCGCGCTGTGCGAGCATTGCCATTACACGTAGCTCCGTTGCGAGGGGTGAACATACTCAAATTCGAGCGGTTCCGTATGTAAGGCGGGGGTGGTGCCGACGCCGGTGTACTCCCACGCCGAGACGTGCGAGAAATGCGCGTCGTCCCGCAGGGCTTCGCCGTCCGCCGTCTGACTTTCCTCGCGGAAATGGCCGCCGCACGATTCGGTGCGATTCAAGGCGTCCGTGCAGATCAATTCACCGAGTTCGAGAAAGTCCGCGACGCGCCCCGCCTTTTCGAGGGACTGGTTCAACTCTGCATTTTCGCCCATCACGCTGACATTCTGCCAGAACTCCTCGCGCAATTGCGGAATCTGCGCGAGCGCGTGACGCAATCCCGCATCGTTGCGGGCCATACCGCAGTAATCCCACATAATGTGCCCGAGTTCGCGATGGAACGAATCCACCGTTCGCTTCCCGTGGATGCCAAGGAGCCGCTTGACGCGGGCGTTGACTTCCGCCGCGGACTCCGCGAACGCGGGATGCGTTGTCTCTGCCTTCGACAGTTTCGCGCTCGCGAGATAATCACCAATCGTGTAGGGCAGGATGAAGTAGCCGTCCGCGAGGCCCTGCATCAGCGCGCTCGCGCCGAGGCGATTCGCGCCATGATCGGAGAAGTTCGCCTCGCCGCCGACGAAGAGACCGGGGATCGTGCTCATCAGGTTGTAATCCACCCAGAGGCCGCCCATCGTGTAGTGGATGGCGGGATAGATGCGCATTGGCGCCTCGTAGGAGTTCTCGCCGGTGATCTTGTTGTACATATCGAAGAGGTTGCCGTATCGCTCCTCGATTACCCGCCGCCCCAGCCGCTTGATCGCGTCCGCGAAGTCAAGGTAGACGCCGCGCCCGCCGGGGCCGACGCCGCGCCCCTCATCGCAGACTTCCTTCGCGTTGCGGGAGGCAACATCGCGCGGGACGAGGTTGCCGAAACTGGGGTATTTGCGTTCGAGAAAGTAATCGCGCTCGCTTTCGGGGATCATCGCCGGAGGGCGAGTGTCGCCCGCCTTCACCGGTACCCAGACGCGCCCATCGTTGCGGAGTGATTCGCTCATCAGCGTCAGTTTCGACTGGTGATCGCCCGAGACGGGGATACAGGTCGGGTGAATCTGCGTGTAGCAGGGGTTCGCGAAAAGCGCGCCGCGCTTGTACGCCCGCCAGTCCGCCGTGACGTTACACCCCTTCGCATTCGTCGAGAGGTAATAGACATTCCCGTAGCCGCCGGACGCCAATACGACCGCGTCAGCGACATAGGGCGTCATTTCGCCCGTTACGAGATCGCGCGCGATGATGCCCCGCGCCGCGCCGTCAATCACAACGAGATCGAGCATCTCGTGGCGCGGGTACATCTCCACATTGCCGAGGCCGATCTGCCGCGAGAGCGCCGAGTACGCGCCGAGGAGCAGTTGCTGCCCCGTCTGGCCCCGCGCGTAGAAGGTGCGCGAGACTTGTGCGCCGCCGAAGGAGCGGTTGTCGAGCAAGCCGCCATACTCCCGCGCGAAGGGGACGCCCTGCGCGACGCACTGGTCAATGATGTTGACGCTGATCTGCGAGAGCCGGTAGACGTTCGCCTCGCGCGAGCGGAAGTCTCCCCCCTTCACGGTGTCGTAGAAGAGGCGATAGACGCTGTCGCCATCGTTGCGGTAGTTCTTCGCGGCGTTGATGCCGCCCTGCGCGGCGATGCTATGCGCGCGGCGCGGCGAGTCCTGATAGCAGAAGGACTTGACATGGTAGCCGAGTTCGGCCAGCGTCGCGGCAGCCGAGGCGCCCGCGAGGCCGGAGCCGACGATCAGGATCGTGAACTTCCGCTTGTTCGCGGGATTGACCAGTTTCATCTCGAACTGGTGCTTCTCCCATTTCTGCTCGATCGGCCCCGACGGGATTTTCGCGTCGAGGACGATGTCGCGCCCGCCTGGTGCGCGGCGGCCAACATCAACAGCCGGGGGTGCGATTGTTGTTGCCATCGCTACGTCTGCTCTCCTAACTGACGATGCCGGTCAAGACGGCGACCGGAACGACGCAGCCGCCGACGGCGATCAACACCGCCGAGACGAGCGCGAGGCCCCGGAAGAACCGATTGTACTTCCGGCGATTGACGCCGACGGTCTGGAACATGCTCCAGACGCCGTGATAGAGATGGAAGCCGAGCGCGATCATCGCGAGGATATAAAAGACGGTGACATACCAGTGGCCGAAGCCGGAAATCACATTGTCGTACACGTCGCCCGCCGCGTAGGCGCCGGAATGCAGCGTGCCCGTCGTCAGGTCGAGGATGTGATAGATGATGAAGAAGAAGATGACGAGGCCACCCCAGCGCATCGTGCGCGACGCGATAGTCGCGTCGGTATCCTTTTTACTGACGTAGCGCACCGGGCGGCTCGCGACGCTGCGCTGCGTCAGTTGCACTGCCGCGACGATATGGAGGATGACGGAGACGAGCAGGATGATACGAATCGCCCATAAGAGTTCGGTACGGAAAAAGATCGGATTCCCGACGGTGCGGAGATACTCACTGTATGCGTTGAATTTCTCCCGCCCCTCAAAGACTTTCAGGTTGCCGTAGATGTGTGCAATCATGAAGAGGTAGAGAATGAACCCCGTCACCGCCATGACCGTTTTCTTGCCGATTGACGTGCGATACAGCGCTACCGTCGCAGCCATAGATGCTTTCTCCGCTCGTCTGGGATGCGATAATCCCCCTCGTGGTCCGTATCCAACCGCCCCACGCCCGCCTGGCACCGTCGTTCGTGCAGACGCCCCAAAATGCCCCTGCGGAAAAGTCTCAAACGTCACTACGGGCGAGTATAGCACCGCACGCGCCAATCGTCAGGCGTGCGAGCATTGCCTTTTTCTATGGGGAACATTGGCTGCTATGTTATGCTTCCATTCGGATACTATCAACACAGAGTGGGATACATCGCGCGATGCGTGGGGCAGCGCCGGATGGTAGGGAAGGGGAGCGAGCATGATGCGAACGCGGGTATATACGAGTGCCGATGGGGGGACGGTCCGTGCGGACCTCTCGCGGGAGCAGATGGAAGCGATGATGACCCATCCTGACACCCGCATCTGGGTGGACCTCGATACCCCGACCGAGGACGATCTGAAGATGCTGGAGGCGGATTTCGGCATCCTCCAACTGACGACGGAAGACCTCGCGCGGCAGGGGCAGCGGGCGAAACTCGAGGAGTTCGACAGTTACGATTACCTCGTCGCCTTCGACATGCAGTTCGCGGACAACGAGATCACGACGCACGAGGTGGACTTTCTCATCGGTCGTACATTCCTGATCTCGTCGCACCGCGGCAGCCTGGCGTCGGATGACGAGCGGGCGCGGCTCGAACAGCGGTTGCCGCGCGTGATGGCGCGCGGGGTGGATTACCTGCTCTACGTTCTGCTCGATACGCTCGTGGATCGCTATTTCCCCGCTCTCGACGCCTTCGATGAGGCGATTGACGGCCTTGAGGACGCGATCATCGCGGACCCAACACCGGCGGTGCTGAACACGATCTTCGCGATGAAGCGCAATGTCGTACAATTGCGTAAGGTCATCAATCCGCAGCTGGAATCCTTCAGCCGCCTGACGAGCGAGTCGTACGGCGTCGTACAGGCGGACAATCTCATCTATTACCGGGATGTTCACGATCACCTGATCCGCATCTTCGAGGTCGTGGACTCGTACCGCGATCAAATGTCCTCCGCGCTCGATGCCTACCTCTCGATGACCTCGAACCGCATGAATGAGGTGATGAAGCGGCTAACGGTTGTCGCGGCTATTTTCTTGCCAATCACCTTCCTGACGGGCGTCTTCGGCATGAACTTCGGCAGTCAGCCGTGGGTGCAGAAGGATCCTGGCTGGCTCTTCTGGGCGAGCGTCGCAGTGATGATCGTCATTACCGCCGTGCAGATCATGTTCTATCGCCGCAAACGATGGATTTGAACAAGTAGTCAGTAGTCGGTGGCCAGTAATCAGAATGGGAACGAATCCTCTGACTACCGGCTACTGACTACTGACTACCGATTACTGAGGTTCTATGCGTATCACCGTCAATCCTACCTATCTGCCGGACAGCGCCGAGCCGCCGCGCGAGGCGATTGCCCGGCAGCGTGTCTGGGCCGCGCTGGTGCGAGAAGAGCCGTTGCCACGCTCACCGGCCACTATCGCTGCCGTTGATGTTCACCTCGGCGCGGACCGGGCGATTGGCGTCGCGGCGCTCCTTACATTCCCCGATCTGGAACCGGTCGCGATTGTTTCCGCCGATGCGCCCCTCGCCTATCCGTATGTGCCCGGCCTGCTCTCATGGCGCGAATTGCCCGCCGCGCTCGCCGCACTGGAACAACTCCCCCAGGCACCCGATGTGCTGATTGCGGATGGTCATGGGCGGTCGCATCCCCGGCGGTTCGGTCTGGCCTGCCATCTTGGCCTCGCCGTGAACCTGCCGACGCTCGGCTGCGCGAAATCCATTCTCATCGGGCGGTACGAAGGGCTGGCGGTGGAAGCGGGCAGCGTCGTGCCGCTCGTGGATAAAGGCGAAGTCGTCGCGATGGCGCTCAGGACACGGACGGGCGTCGCGCCCGTCTTCCCTTCGGTCGGCCATCGCATCACGCTCGATGATGCCGTCTCTGTCGTCCGCCGTAGCGCGGTACGGACGAAACTCCCTGAACCTTCCCGCCTCGCTCATAAAGAAGCCCAACACCTCGCCCGCGCCGCCCGCCTGTAGGGTACAATGACACGGCACTTTCCCGTGTATCAAGGGGGCAAAGGGGGCATACGATGGCAACCCGAACCAAACTGACCTATGAAGACTATGAGACCTTCCCGGATGACGGCAATCGCTATGAGATCATTGACGGGGAGGTCTTCCTGTCTCCACCACCAATCACGGCGCACCAATGGGCGAGCGCGCAACTCTCGCGTCTGATTGGTAATCATGTCATGCAGCAAAATCTTGGCTATGTCTTTTATGCGCCGTTCGCAGTCCACCTAAGTCCACACGATGTCTTTGAACCAGATGTCCTCTTCATCTCAGAATCAAAGATGTCGCTCGTTGACCGTCGGGGTATGAATGGTGTGCCTGATCTATGCATTGAGATCGCATCGCCTTCAACACGTTCCCGTGACCGAACGGCCAAGTATGAACGATATGCGTACTTCGGTGTGCCGGACTATTGGATCGTTGATGTCAACGCGCAAACGGTGGAAGTCTTCTCGCTCGAAAACCATTCGTACCTGCTCCTCGCGATTGCGCGCGGTGACGAGGTAATTGTTTCGCGTGTGCTACCTGACCTCGAACTGCGTGCCTCCGCGCTTTTTACATCCAGATGGTGAGGGGTGGGGAGGGATGACGGCTCAAACCGCATCGGTCTCGTATACCACTGTCCCAATGCCCGTCGGCGATATGCTCGTCGCGGGGACGGAGCGGGGCATATGCGCGCTGATTATCGCCGCGCACGCGGACATGCCGTCGGCGCTCGATGCGCTCCAGCACTACTGCCCCGCGCCGCTCGTGCCAGGCACGGGCGCGCTCGCGGATGCGGCGGCGCAACTCACCGAATACCTTGATGGCACGCGGCAAACGTTCGATCTGCCACTCGATCTGGTCGGGACGCCGTTTCAGCGGCACGTCTGGGAATTGCTCCTCGCCATTCCCTATGGCGAAACCGTGACCTATCGCGATCTCGCGTGCGTGCTCGGCCAACCGGGAGGCGCGCAGGCGGTCGGCGGGGCGGTCGCGCGCAACCCTGCCTCGATCATCGTGCCGTGCCATCGCGTCCTCGGCAGCGATGGAAACCTGACCGGCTACGCGTGGGGCATCAACGTCAAACGCTGGCTGCTCGACCACGAACGCCGCATCGTGGGCCGAACCCTCTTTTGAGGCCGGAAACCGAATGTTTTCTCCCTCACTGTGATACGATGATCTACCTGGCGTGCCGGGGCACGAACGTCAATTAGCCGATGCGGAGGGGGGCGATGATGGCAGGAGCGCGGAAGAAGATTACCGTCGTAGGTGCGGGGATGGTTGGCGGCACGACCGCACAACGGCTCGCGGAGCGCGACTACGCGGACATCGTGCTTGTCGACATTGTCGAGGGTTTGCCACAGGGAAAGGCGCTCGATCTCAACCAGTCCGGCCCCGTCGAGGGATACGACACACTGATTACGGGCACGAACGGGTATGAGGAGACGGCCGGGTCGGACATTGTCGTCATCACCTCCGGCATCGCGCGCAAGCCGGGCATGAGCCGCGATGATTTGCTGCGCACGAACATGAATATCGTCCGCAGCGTGACGGAGCAGGTCGTCGCGCAGTCGCCGGAGACGATCCTCCTGCTTGTCTCGAACCCCCTCGATGCGATGTGCCATATCGCGTTGGATGCCTCCGGCTTCCCGAAGGAGCGCGTCATCGGTCAGGCGGGCGTCCTCGACAGCGCGCGATTCCGCACCTTCATCGCGCAGGAACTCGATGTCTCGGTGGAGGATGTGACGGCCTTCGTCCTCGGTGGGCATGGCGACACGATGGTACCGCTGCCGCGCTACACGACCGTCGCCGGTATCCCCCTCCCCGCGCTCTTGCCGCAAGAGCGGATTGACGCCATCGTTGAGCGCACCGCGAATGGCGGCGCGGAGGTGGTCAATCTGCTGAAGACAGGCAGCGCGTTCTATGCGCCCGCCTCCTCCGTCTGCGCGATGGTGGACTCTATTTTGCTCGATAAGAAGCGGATCATGCCGACCTCCGTGTTGCTCGAAGGCGAGTACGGCATCCATGGCCTCTTCGTCGGTGTGCCGTGCAAACTCGGCGCGAACGGGCGCGAGCAGGTGATCGAGATCGAATTGACCGCCGACGAGTACGGCGCGCTGCAACGCTCCGCCGGAGCGGTCCGCGAACTCGTCAGCGCGATGGAGAATCTCAAAACGCAGCCCGCCTAGCGCAACTATCGCATTGGTGGTGGCGGGCTTTAGCCTACCACAGCAAGGAACGGCAGGCTAAAGTCCACCACCACCAGCTCAACGTTTCGCAGAAACGTTGTAAGGAGTTTTCATTCGCATGGATGCGCCGCGCCCCCTCTCCGTCGCGGAGGCGCAGGCGTGCCTCCTTGCCCGCTTTCGGCGCGCTGACGCCGAAGCCGTCATCCTCTCCGCCGCGCTCGGTCGGACACTGGCCGCGGACATCACCGCGCCGCGCGATCTCCCACCCTTCACGAACAGCGCGATGGATGGCTATGCCGTTCGCGCCATTGACACCGTCGGTGCGTCCGTTGTGCATCCCGCCACGCTCGCCGTAATTGGCGTGCATGCCGCCGGTGATGCCGCGCCACTGACCATCCGAGCAGGCGAAGCGGCGGTGATCACGACCGGTGCGCCACTGCCAGCGGGGGCGGACGCGGTCGTGCGGCTCGAAGAGACGGATGGCGGCGCGGCGACCGTCGCGATCCGCGTCGCGGTGGCATCGGGCACGAATATCCGCCAGCAGGGCGGAGTGATTCGGGCGGGCGCGCCGCTGCTCCATGCCGGAACGCGGATCTCTCCCGGAGAGATTGGGCTATTCGCCGCGACCGGCAGCGCGACGCTCCCTGTCGTGCGCCGACCGCGCACCGCCATCCTCTCCACCGGCAACGAACTCGTCCCCGCCGGAGCGCCGATGGGGCCGGGGCAAATTCCGGACACGAATGGCCCGATGCTCGCCGCGCTCGTCGCCCAATTTGGCGGCGATCCTCTCTTCCTCGGCATCGCGCGTGATACGCCGGAGGACGTGCGGCGCGCGCTCGACGCGGCGCCGGATGTGGATTGCATTATCACAACCGGGGGCGTGTCCGTCGGGGCGTATGATGCTGTCCGCGCGGTGATTGCGGCGCGGGGCACGCTCGATTTCTGGCGGGTGCAGATGCGGCCGGGTCATCCGGTCGCCTTCGGGATGATCGGGGCGACGCCGGTACTCGCCCTGCCCGGTAATCCGGTCGCGGCATTTGTGACGTTCCATGTGCTTGTCCGGTCCGCGCTCGCCCGCATGCTCGGTTGGTCGCCGGAACTGCCGCCGACCATTCCGGCAGGGCTGACCCGCGCGGTCGCCCATCGCGGCGAACAGCAGACCTACGTGCGCGTGCGTCTCCGGGCAATGCCGACGGGCTGGGAGGCGGATCCGGCGGCAGATCAAGCCGTTGGCAATATTTTCAGCCTCAGCGAGACGGACGGCCTGGCTGTCATCCCGGCACACATCCCCGGCATCGGTGCAGGGGAAATCGTGCAAGCTATCCGACTGGACGGGTAAAAGAATGCCACCGGCAATCACGCCGATGGCATTTGGCATGGGGTTATCGCTCGTTAGAGCGCGCTACCGCGCCGACCGCTGAGCAATTGAACAATCAGCACCACGACGGCGATGACGAGCAACAGATGGATGAACGCACCGCCAATGCTGCCAATGAACCCAAGCAGCCAGAGGATCAACAGAACCGCAATAATCGCCCAGAGCATAGTAGATTCTCTCCTTCTTTTCCCGCACCGCGCGGGAGTTTCTGAAGGGTACTTCGTCACCCTTCAACGTCCACTATCAGGGAGTAATGCAGGAAGCGTGCCACACCCCGCGTAAGTCGTAATTCTGTTACAATGTGAGGGAAATCATCGTGGCATTCTCCATGCATTCGGGGAAGAATTGAGGCCACACCGAAAGGGGTTGAGACGCAATGGCATTGAAGAATCACGCGAAAGACTTTCTCAGCATCATGCGGACGGTGCAAGTGGATGACTTGCAGGTGCAAATC
>JAICJW010000186.1 GCA_025928215.1 Chloroflexia bacterium
CGGAGCGTAAGGTCTCAGGCGAATCAGGTGTGCTCGCAAAGAGGTCCTTCCACTCAGCATTACCGTTCTCAAAAGTCGTTCTCGCTCCATACGCTGCCATATCCTCATATTCGATCATCATGATGACGGGGCCGGTATCCGGTCCGGGAACCGTGTCGCGGAAGAGGCGAAACGATGTGGACTGCACCTCGCTCGCAAATCGCGGACTGGCCGCTTCCGAGAGTTTCGCCATGAAATCATCCATCCGCCCTGGTTTCACGTCGTACGTAAAGATTGCGATCACCGCCATACCACCTACCTCCTCAGTCTCTCGAATGCCAACAAACCGTATGATAGTCCGTTCGGGCCACTACATGCCGACTCCGCACTATGAATGCAGCAATAGACCCTGACACTCTCCGCTCATACAATGCTGACAACGGCATCGTTGGGTACGTGGGAGAGAGGCAATGGAGCGGAAGCGGCGGTTGGCGGCGCGAGTCGGGGTGTTCGGGGTTGGGCTGGCAGCGTACTGGCCGCAGTTTCCGGGGCTGCGCGAGCGGCTGGTCGGCTATCAGCGCGCTGTCGAGGCGCATCTTACCGAATTGGGCGCGGAGGTAATCTCTGCCGGGCTGATAGACACGCCGGAAGGAGGGCGAGGAGCGGGCGAGCAGTTCGCGCGGGAGAATCTCGATCTCATCGTCTGCTCTATCGGCACATATGCGACCTCCTCGCAAGTCCTGCCCGTCGTGCAGCGGCAACACGCGCCCGTGCTCGTCCTCAATCTCCAACCCGTCGCTGCGCTCGACTACGACCATACCGACACGGCGGAGTGGCTGGCGAACTGCACCGCCTGTGCCGTCCCGGAACTGGCGGGCGTTTTCGCGCGGGCGCGCATCCCGTTCAATGTCGTCACCGGCACGCTCTATGACGACGAGCGCGCGTGGGGCGCGATTGGCGAGTGGGTGACAGCGGCGAGTGTCGCGCGGACGGTGCGGCGAGCGCGGTTCGGCTTCCTCGGCCACACCTATCCGGGCATGCTTGATATGCACACCGACATCGCGATGCATCAAGCGCAACTCGGCACGCACATCGAACTCCTCGAAATGGAGGACCTGCAAACCCGCGTTGAAGCGGCGACGGACGCCGAAACTGCGGCGAAGGAGGCGGAGATCCGCGCCACATTCACCTTTGCCGAACCGGGCAGCGACCCGATTGCTGCGCCCGTCACGGACGACGCGCTGAATCGCGCCGCGCGGATCGCCTGTGGATTGGAGCGGATGGCGGACGACTTCGCGTTGGACGGACTCGCCTATTACTATCGCGGGCTGGACAATGGCCCGTTTGAGCAACTGGCGGCGGGGCTGATCGTCGGCAACTCGCTCCTGACGGCGCGCGGTATCCCGACGGCGGGCGAGGGTGATCTACAAACATGCGTCGCGATGCTCATTATGGATCGGCTCGGCGTCGGTGGTTCGTTCACGGAGTTCATGGCGATGGATTTCAACGACGACATTCTCCTGATGGGGCACGATGGCCCCGGCCACCTCGCGATCAGCGCCGCGCCGCCGACGCTGCGGGCGCTGGAAGTTTTCCACGGCAAGCGCGGCGGCGGGCTTTCCGTCGAATTTACTGTCCGGACCGGGCCAGTGACGATCCTCGGCTTGACGCAGACGGCGGAGGGCCGCTTGAAACTGCTCGCGGCGGAAGGCGAGTGCCTCCCCGGCCCCGTCCTCCGCACCGGCAACACGAACTCGCGCCTGCAATTCCCCGGTGGCCCCGCCGCCTTCATCGAACGCTGGTGCGCTGAAGGTCCGACGCACCACGTCGCCCTCGGTCTCGGCCACCAGACGAGCACGCTCCGCAAACTGAGCCGCATGCTCGGTCTCGATCTGGCGGTCGTGGAGTAACAAGTAACAAGTCCAAAGTAACAAGGGACGCAGCTACGACTCGTTCCTTGTTACTTTGAACTTTCGACTCGCGACTGACAAGGAGTGCCCCATGCAACGCGTTTGTTTCCTTCTCCAGGTTCGGCCCGAGCGATTGGCGGACTACAAGCGAGAGCATCAGGCCGTCTGGCCCGCGATGTTGGACGCATTGCGAGAAACAGGCTGGCGGAATTACTCGCTCTTCTTGCGGGATGACGGGCTGCTTGTCGGCTACTTCGAAACGCCCGATCTCCAGGACGCGCTCAATGGTATGGCGTCACGTGAGATCAACGAACGGTGGCAGGCGCACATGGCCCCCTTCTTCGTGGATCTCGGCGACCGCCGCCCCGATGAGGGTTTCCTGCGGCTGGCGGAGATTTTCCATCTGGATTGACGATGCTCGGCCGCCACGAGGGCAAAGAAAACGTGCCCCCAGCCATCAGAGGCACGTTGTCGGAGCGAACGGGGAAGCTAGCGGATGGCGTCGAGATCGCTGCCGAGGCGGAAGCGGACCCGTTTGCGGGCCGCGATCTGAATCTTGCTGTTCGTCTTCGGATTGCGCCCCTCGCGTGCCGCCTGATTGGCGACCTCGAAGGTGCCGAAGCCGGTGAGGGTGACCTTCTCGCCCTTCTTCAGCTCCTCTTTGATTGATTCAAAGACAGCATTGACCGCCTTCTCTGCTGCTGGCCCGCTCATACTGGTGTGTGTGGCAACCGATTTCACCAGATCTGACTTGTGCATAACCTTTCCTCCTTCGCGTGCGGCGATGCTCCCTCTGACCGCACCCATTTATCCAGTACGAACAGTATGTACTGGATTCTCTCTTCCGGTTATACCACGAATGTCGGAAAAGTCAAACAGGGCGGGCGAATTGGGCAGTTTTCGCACACCCGTTCGCCTCGCCCGCTGCGGATTGACATATCGCCTTTACGCCTTCCCAATCGGCCAAAGCGCATGCGATCACTCATACTTCAGGAAGAGAGTAACACGCTGCTCAATAGGTCGCCCGGCCACCGGAAACGTCGAAAACCGCGCCCGTGCTAAAGGCGCATTCATCGCTCGCCAGCCACGCGACGAGCGCGGCGACTTCCGTCACCTTCCCCGGCCGGCCCATCGGGATCTTCGCAACCATATAGTCAATTGTCTCCTGCGTCATCTGCGCGAGGATCTCGGTCTCGATCACGGCGGGTGTCACGCAGTTGACGCGGACGTTCGTCGTCGCCAATTCCTTGCCGAGCGACTTGGTGAGGCCGATCACCGCCGCTTTCGTCGCACTATAGGCGGCGAGGAAGGGATTGCCCTCCTTACCCGCGATCGAGGCAATGTTGACAATGCGGCCCCAATCGTTCGCGATCATCTGCGGCACGACGGCGCGGCAACAATTGAAGGTGCCGGTGAGGTTGACCGCGAGGACGCTCGCCCACTCCTCATTGGTGACCTCGACAAGGGGCTTGTTCGGCCCGACGATGCCCGCATTATTGACGAGTACATCCACGCGCCCCCACGTCGCGTGGACATGCCAAACCATCGCATTGACGGCGGCGGCGTCCGTGATGTCGCAGGTGATCGCCTGTGCGTGCTCGCCGAGCGCTTGCGCGGCGGCGTTCGCGGCTGGCCCATCGCGATCCACCATCGCCACGCGATGCCCGTCCGCCAGCAAGCGCTCGGCAATCGCCCGGCCAATCCCGCGCGCCGCCCCCGTGACAATCGCGACCCGCCCCGTTTGCTGTCCTTCCGGCATCGGTTCCTCCTGCATTATGGATTCGGGTGCGTTTCCGGCGGTAACAAGGAGAGGACAAAGATATAAAGATCGGTCGCCGATTTCAGCGCCTGATCGAACTCATCCTGGCTCGGTTCAAGGATGTCGTCGGTATAGCGGAATGGGGTCGCATATGGCGTGAGCACGTTGGCGGCATCCAGCCACGACTCGAAATGTGGCTCGATAGTTTCTGCTAACGCAACGATCTTGCGAATGTCGTGCGTCTTGGGGAACTCCTGGTTATGGAAGACGAGAAAACCTTTGACGGCCTTTTCCGCAGCCTGCTGATAGGGGTAGATCGCCGTATCCAAATAGGGATTGGGGTCGGTTGCCAAACGACACGCGGAATCAAGGTCACGCTTGGCGATGGCAAACCAACTGAGCACGATTTCGTTATGTGACTTACCCATATAATACCTTCCCCTGCTCAAGGATCTGGCCAGCAAGGGAAGCACGGACGTGGCGATATCGCTCAGTCTCGGCGCGCGTCCGAACAACGATATCGGTTGGCTCGACACGAATGCCCCGCAATGCGCGATAGGCGCGCGTCGCGCGTTGCGTCGGTGAGAGATCACTCTCTGGGACAATGATGAAGAGGTCAATGTCGCTCTCCTCGTTCGGGGTGCCCCAGGCGTGGGAGCCGAACAGGATGATCTGCTCCGAGTGGAACTCGTCCACCCGGCGGCGGGTCATTTCTTCGAGCAAGGCGGTGTCGAGCGTCTTCATGGAGGCAGTATAGCATCGCGCGTGAAGAGAAACGGCCCAGCAGCATTGCCGGGCCGGGAGGAAGGAATGAACGATCAGGGCTGGCTTTGCGCCGGGCGCTCCGTGAGCGTCGCGGTCAGCGTCTGCGCTTGGCCGCTGCGGTCAACGGTCAGCGTCGCGGTGTCGCCGACATTGAGGGTATTCAGGAGATCGCCGAGCGCGGTCTTATTGTCGAGCGTCTTGCCGTTGACAGCGGTAATCACATCGCCAGCCTTCAGACCCGCCTTCTCTGCCGGAGTGCCGGATTCGACCTTGACAACGTATGCGCCCTGGGTCAGTTTCGTGCCGTACTGCGCGGCGGTCGAGGCATTCAGCGGGTCCACTACCACGCCGAGGTAGGCGCGGGTGGAAACGACCGCGCCGTTGCCCTTGCTGACGAGGGTGTCGGCGACCTGCTTCACCTTATTGATCGGGATCGCGAAGTTCAGGCCCTGCGCGTTATTGTCCCGCACGCCGAGGGTGTTCAGGCCGATCACCTGCCCATAGGCATTGATGAGCGGGCCACCGCTGTTGCCGTGGTTGATCGCGGCATCCGTCTGGATCAGGCCGACGTAGTTATCGAGTTGCCGGTTGACGCCGGAGACGATTCCTTCAGTGACCGAGTTCTCCAGCGCCTCCGGGCTACCAATCGCGACGACGGGCTGACCCGGCTTGACGGCGGCGGAATCGCCGAGTTCCGCGACTGCGGGCACCTTCGATGGGTCAATCTTGACGACCGCGACATCGTTCGACGGGTCGCGCCCGACGAGCATCGCATCTACCCGGGTTCCATCCGCCAGTTCGACATCTATCGCCGTCGCGCCCTCGACGACGTGATTGTTGGTGAGGATCAGGCCCGCGCTGTCGTAGATGACGCCGCTGCCGAGACCGGTATCAACCGGCTGATTCGTCGTGCCGCCGGGAGGTGTCGCCGGCGTGTTGCCGGTGATGCGGCGACTCGTGTACTTCTGCCGGTTGATGACGGTGACGACCGCTGGGCCGACCCGATCTACGATCTGCTCCGTCGTCAGCGTGCCGCCGGTCGGCGGGGCAGGAGCGTTACGGGTGATCGTGCCCGCAGTCGTCGTTGCGGGCGCGGCGACCGCGAATTGCTGCACCGGCACGGTGAGAATGTTGCCGCTCCTCCCACCGAAAAGCGCGCCCGCGCCGAACGCGAGGCCGAGCGCGACGACGAGCGCGATCACGCCACTGAGGATACCGAGACGCTTCACGATCACTTCGGACGCTCCGTCTATGCGGGAGAAAAGAGTTCATTCCTTGATGGACCCGGCTGGGCGATCCTTTGCCGCCCTCAGTACAGCGTACCACCCTGAGGGCAATCTGAACGATTCCTGAAAAAGAGATGATACTGTACGCGATGTGATAGCCTGCCTTGCCGACATTCGCACGCGAAGAAAGGAATGCGCCGTCATGACCACTGTTCGCATGATCCCCGATGAGGAAGCGACCGGCCTCGTCCGCGCGGTATACGACGACATCAAGGCGACGAAGGGGATTGATTTCGTGCCGAACTTCTGGCGCGCGCTCGCCGTCAACCCGGAGCACCTGAACGCGACGTGGCACAAATTGAAGCAGACGATGGCGGCGGGCGCGCTCGATCCGCTGACGAAAGAATTGATCGCCATCGCTGTGAGCGCGACCAACGGCTGCCGCTACTGCATCAACTCGCACACCGGCGCGGCGGTGAAACTGGGCATGGACACGCGCATGTTCTCCGAATTGCTCGCCGTCGTGGATGTTTTCAACGGCACAAACCGGCTCGCGGACGCCTATCAGGTCGAGCCGGATGCCTATCCCGAGGTGCCGCCGCCCCGGTAGCCCAGGCAGGAAGGACGCCGTTAAGGAGGTTGGGCCTTTGCTGCGCTTCGGCATCATCTGCCGTGATATGACGCTCGCCGCCTGGCAGAGGCGGACGATTGCACATCTCCGCGCGACGGATGCCGCGCAGGCTGCCTTGCTCATCCTTGACGAGGGCGGTGCCTCACCACGGGAACATGCGTCGGCGATGTGGAAATGGTATGCATCCTTCTCGCGCACGAGGCGCGGCGCTTCGTGTGTTGAGGCGTGGCCGGGCGACCTGTCGGTCTTGCATTGCCTCCGTGATGCGTCCGGCCAGTTCCGGGCCGAGGAGAGCGCGGCAATCCGCGCGTGGAATCTCGATTTCATCCTTGATTTCGGGCACGGGCCGGTTTCCGGCGCGATCGCCCAGTTGCCGCGCTACGGCGTGTGGTCATTCGTGTTCGATGGAGACGAGAGCAAAGGCCACGGCCCGCCATGCTTCTGGGCCGTCTCCAGGGGTAAACCGACGGTTGCGGTGGCGCTGCATCGGCACGGTGGCAATGGTGAGGCTGATACCATTTTACGACAGGGCCACTTCAAGAATGTCGCGCATTCCTATCGCCAAACCCTCGAGCAAATCGAGATCGGCATCGCGCGATGGCCCGCCCAGGTATGCGAGGAAATCCGCAGAGGGGTGACGGATCACGCCCCGACCGCCGCGGCGACGCCAGCATCACCGCGCGCCGCTCCGACGAATTTTCAGGTGGGAGTTTTTCTCCTCCGGCTGGCGTGGCGCGTCGCGCGCATGGCGTGGGCGAGGCTTTTCCTCCACGATCAGTGGAATATCGGCATCGTCGCCGCGCCAATTGAGACGTTCCTCGTCGCCGGTGCGCGTCCGCCGGTGCGGTGGCTGCCGAAGCCGGCGCGAAACCATTTTCTCGCCGATCCGTTCCCCTCGAACGATACCGCGCTCTTCGCGGAGGAGTTCGACTACCGCACGGGAAAAGGAACGATCGCCGTGCTTGCGACGGCAGGCGACGGCACGTATTCCGCGCCGCGTACGGTGATCGAATCGCCGGTACATCTGTCATATCCCTATCTCATTCACCATCAAGAAGATGTCTATTGTGTGCCGGAGAGCGGCGAGGCGGGCGAAATCGCGCTGTACAAGGCGACCGCCTATCCGAACCAATGGACGAAGTGCAGGACGCTGATCGCGGGGTTCGCGGGGCTGGACGCCACCCTCTTCCCACACGATGGCCGCTGGTGGCTCTTGTGTACGGAACGGGGCATCTTCGCCGATGTCATGCTCCATGCCTGGCACGCACCGGATCTCTTCGGGCCGTGGACGCCTCATCCGGGGAACCCCTTAAAGACGGATGTGCGCTCCAGCAGACCGGCAGGCCGGCCCTTCGCGCATCACGGGCACCTCTATCGCCCGGCGCAGGATTGCTCGCAGACGTACGGCGGCGCGGTCGCCATTAATCGTGTCGTGCGGCTCACGCCGACTGCGTTTGAGGAAGAGACCGTCGCTATCGTTGAACCCTATACGGACAGCCCGTATCGCTACGGTCTGCATACGCTCTCGACTTTCGATGCGTACACGGTGATTGATGGGAAGGGCAGAATGTTCGCGACAGGGGAGTTGCGCCGGATCATGTCTACACTCCTCCGAGGGATGGTGCGGCGCGCCTCCCGGAGAGCTTGAGTCTGTCGAATGTCTCGCAAAGCGTTGCCCGCCCGCGAGCGATATGCTATGCTGCGTGCCAACAAGTGAAGAGACTCCGGACACTCATCACGAGCGGTGGAGGGACAGGCCCGACGAAGCCCGGCAACCTTCCTCACGAGTGAGGATGGTGCCAATGCCGCCAGCGCAGCCGCGCTGGACGATGAGCGGTCCGCCGAACCTCCTACGACTGGGAGAACGCGCGGCTGCTCATCAAGGGCGGCCGTTTTGCTGTCACCGGAGTCTCTAGCATCAACGGGGTACAGGGTTGGCGGCGCAGACCGATGGACAAGAAAACTTCCGGGCGGTGGCGTGGCACGATGGTGCGGTCATGCTGATAGACCAGACCCGCTTGCCGCACGAGGACGTCTGGCTGACGCTCCGCACACCGGACGAGGTCGCCCACGCGATCCGCACGATGCAGGTGCGCGGCGCCCCGGCGATTGGCGTCGCCGGCGCGGCCGGGGTGGCCCTCGCCGCTCACGAATGGGACGCGCAGGATACCCGTATGCTCATCATGCACATCGCCATGCGCGCCGAGGAACTGCGGGCGACGCGGCCCACGGCGGTCAATCTCGGTTGGGCGATAGACCGGATGATGCGGGTCGCTCGCGCCGCCGCGCCCATCGGCCCCGCCGCCCTCCGGGCCGCGCTCGTCGCTGAGGTCGAAGCGATCGCGGGCGAAGATCGCGCGCGGAGCGAGCGA
>JAICJW010000582.1 GCA_025928215.1 Chloroflexia bacterium
ACGACGCGATCCTCCAGTGAATGGAAGGCGATCACGGCGAGGCGACCACCGGGACGCAGCAGATCGCGCGCCGCGACAAGCGCCCGCTCCAGCATGCCGACCTCATCATTGACCGCGATGCGCAGCGCCTGGAAGACCTGCGTCGCCGGATGGATACGTCCGCGCCGCCCGCCCTTCGCGCCGACGACCGTGTCCGCCAGATGGACGGTCGTTTCATACGGTCGGGCTGCCCGCTGCTCGACGATCCGCCGCGCGATGCGCCGGGATGCCGGCTCCTCGCCATATGCCCAGAAAAGATCTGCCAGCGCGATTTCGTCCCAGGTGTTGACGATCTCCGCTGCGGTCAGGCCGCGCGTCGTGTCGAAGCGCATATCGAGCGGCCCCTCATGCATGAATGAAAAGCCGCGCCGCGCATCGCCAAGTTGGAATGACGAAAGGCCGAGATCGAGCAAGATCGTCGCGACCGTGCCCGTCTGCCATCCGAGAGCCGCCGCCACTTCGCCCATCGCCGCGAAGTTCGCGTGCCGCAGGATGAGCCGGTCGCCGTATTCCGCCTGGAGCGCCGCGCCGCGTGTGATGGCGTCCGGGTCGGCGTCGAGCGCGAGCACGCGACCATCCGGCGCGGATGCGTCGAGAAGCGCGCGCGTATGGCCGCCTCCGCCGAATGTTCCATCAATCATCGTCGTCCCCGGCGCGGGCGCGAGCAGGGCGATGGACGCCCCTTGCAGGACGGAGATATGACCCACCGGTGACTCCGCACGGTCGGGCGATGATGTGGATTGCGATCGGCGCTCACGCATAGACCCTCAGCAATGATCGGCTGTGTGGGTGACCCGCGCGAGTTATCCGCAATGTACGTACAGTATTACCCACATTGTCCACGGATTATCCCCACATTGCGGGCCAGTTATCCACATTTTATCGGACAGCCCGAGGAAAGAGCCGGAATTCCTAGTACGTTCATTTTGCACGTACAGTTCATTTCTTGCAAGACGAACGGATGTTCTGGTATACTGCCCGTAGTTCGAACGATCCGATGGAGGGAAAAAGCATGTTCCTAATCTGGTTCGACAACGACCGAAAGCGGCCGCTCCGTGCGAAGGTTGAGGCGGCGGCGGAGCGCTATCAGGAGCGGTTCGGCACGGCGCCCGAACTCGTCTTGCTCAATCCCGCGCAGGGGGGCAAAGAAGAAGCGATCGCGGGCATCCCCGTTCACACGACGCCCCTCGTCTCGCCCGATCATGTCTATGTCGGCACGGAAGACCCCGGCGAGCACGACGCACTGCATTCCGCAGCGGCATAATTGAAGGTGGAGCAGGCAGACCGGGCCATAGCCTATCCGGCACATGGTTGCTGTCGTCGTGGCGAATATCCCGCTTCAGTATACGCCAGCGAGAAACGTCACTGTTCAGCAGGGGACCCTCCCTTGAAAAGGATACCTTGCCTCACAAGGGGAACCCTCACCCCGATGTCAATCCCAGAAGCGTGTGCGGATTGACACGGGTGCGTTGCCTCACCGGAGTGCGCAGCGGTAGGAGATGGCTGGCTTGCCGTTGAGCGTGAGCGCACCGACGGCGACGAATCCGTTGTGTTCAAGCACCGTGCGTGAGGCCGGATTATCCAGCGTAACTCTCGCGTGCTCGAAGACGCGACCGAGTTGAAGCATCTGTGGGGGATGAATGTCGCGCGGCATTTCGAGGCCGGGGAGCAGTCGGAGGCCAGAGGGGACGAGGGGGACGAGGGTGGCGAGC
>JAICJW010000342.1 GCA_025928215.1 Chloroflexia bacterium
CCGCCAATGCCACCGCCGCGCAGCGGGACGTCAAAAAGCGTTTCATGCTCGTCAACAACACCCACGTCATCCGTCTGGAACGAAACGGACGCCAGATCACCCGCGTCGTGACGAATAATGGCAACGTGGATGTGCCGCCAAACGGGCAGGTCTTCATCGCACTCGGCACAATCGAAAGTACCCGGCTGGCGCTCAATAGCCTGCCGAATGCGAACGGGTTGATCGGGCGCAATCTGATGGCCCACCTGCGCTCCAATGTCACCTTCCGCGTGCCGCGCGATTCCTTCGGCGATGCGCTCAATCCGGCGATCCATCCCGAGGCGCGAAACCAGGAGGCATCCGCGCTCTTCGTCAAGGGCATCCACACCCACGCCGATGGGACGCCGGGCCATTTCCACATACAGATCACGGCCGCCGGCATCGGCGAACTTGGCATGGACTCGGAGGCTGACCTTTTCAAGAAAGTGCCAGATATTGACCAGCTCGACAACTTCCGTGACCTTACTGTCAAGTGGGTCGTCTGCACGTTACGCGGCATCGGCGAGATGGTGGGCGACAAGCAGTCCGGCGATCCCCGGAACCGCATCACGCTGGGTGGCGCACCGGGGCCGTACGACTACGGTCAGCCGCGTGCGCTCATCCGCCTGGAGGCGGGACCGGCCGGGTCCAAGGAACTGGCGTTGTGGGACGCCATGGATGCCGCGACCGACGAGGTGGCACGCGTGTTCGCGAACGGTGGCCCGATTCAGTACTTGTCGAGCCAGAGCGGTGGCGTGTGGCAGGATGTGCCGCCGGGGCCGGCCGCGCGGCGCGACACGCTCAGTTCGACGCACCATGAGAGCGGCACCCTCTGGATGGGCGACGATCCGACCACCTCCGTGACCGACGCGTGGGGCCGCTTCCACGAGGCTGATAACCTCTCCGCCGTTGGACCGGCCCTGTTGCCGACGATGGGATCCCCCAACCCGATGCTCTCCGGAGTCGCTCTCGCCCGCCGAATGGCGGATCACATACTCGCCGGCGTCGGACCCGCGCCGGTCGAGGCGGGTTTCGTCCCCCTGTTCGACGGCACACAGGCCTCGTTCAGTGGCTGGCAGTTCGCGGGGCAGGGCGCCTTCGCACTGATTGATGGCGCGCTCGTTGCCCAACCGGGCAGCGATATCGGCCTGCTCTACTATGCGTTAAAGCCCTTCGGCGACTTTACGCTGCGCCTGCAGTTCCGGCTGGTGGATCCGAACAATGACAACTCGGGCGTCTTCGTCCGCTTCCGCAATCCGCGGATGCCGCTGCCGAATGGGGCGCCGCTCCCGAACAATAATCAGGCGTTCGTCGGCGTGGAGACGGGGTTCGAGGTGCAGATCGACGAGTTGGCGCACGGCAACAAGACCCTGAACCCACCCGAGGCGGATGGCCTGGACATGAACCGGACGGGCGCGATCTACAAGATTCCTATCGGCGCCAATCCGGGCGAGCAAGCCTACCAGCGCGGCCCGGTTCTCGTCGCGGGCGACTGGAACGACTACGAGATTGAAGTCGCCGGGAACACCTACACGGTCCACCTGAACGGACAGCAAACGGCAGTCTTCACGAATACCGATCCGGGCCGTGGCGTGTCGTCAGCCCAGGACCCGCATTCGGGATTCATCGGGCTGCAGACGCACACCGATCGGGTGGCGTTCCGCAACATTCGTATCTTCGAAGTCGTGCCCGCCCCGGCACCCGCGCCTCCGGGCCTTGCGGCGGCCGGGGCGACCAGAGCGATGACTCGCACACTGCCGACCTGAGGCCGATGGCTCCGGGCGCAGGGTGGGAGAACCCGCGCCCGGAGCGTCAACGCTGCGAATGGTCAGATCTTCACACACGCGATCCGCCACCAGCGGACGGTCAACGAGGACGTGGCCATCGGTGAGGCGCGGCTGTATGCCGCATGGAGGAGCCTTCGATGAGGACGCAACACATCTGCATCGTGACGCTGCACGGGATCGGCTTCCAGCGCGCGCCGGACGACAGACGCGGGATCACGGGGTACGCGGACGGGCTGCACGCGCACCTGCGGCAGTATCTCAACGCGGCGACGCTCGGCGAGGATCCGCAACGGCCGGGTGGTGGGCCGGTCTACGTCCAGAGCGACTGGCCGCCGGACAGCCGTCGTACCGAGGAGGGATTGAAACGGCTGGGAACATGGACCTCCTTTCATCCGCGTTCCATTGACGCAACAGGGATGGACCTCGTGCGAGGGGATGCGCGGCTCGCGCATGTCGCGCTCGTCTACTCGCATCTTGAGGATCAAGGCCCCAATGTTGGGTCGCTCATGGAGGCAACGGCAAAGGCGGCGCTCTCCCACGCCCACTATGCCTCGGTCTTCGGGATCGCGCGCATGCTCCTCGGTGACGCCTGGACGATGGTCGAGCACCGTGGCGGCGCGCCGTCGAGCCTGCAGGTGCGCAGCGACCAACGGCACGCCCCGAAAGACCCGTTCGGGCTCCTCGCGACATTGAAGCAGCTTGAGGAGGACGTCACGACGTACGTGTGCCGCAACGATCTGCGCGAGCGGGTACGCGGCTTCGTGCGGGAGGCATTGCTGCGGCTCGCCTACCGCTCGGACGTGGACGGCATCATCATCAATTCCCACAGCCAGGGAACCGTGCTCGCCTTCGATGT
The DNA here is from genome assembly GCA_025928215.1 of Chloroflexia bacterium. GTDB lineage: Bacteria > Chloroflexota > Chloroflexia > Thermomicrobiales > JALYUS01 > JALYUS01. The sequence goes on from JAICJW010000342.1 coordinate 2,662, forward strand.
GCTGCGCGAATTGCCGCCCGTCGCAGCGGAGAAAGTCCGTGGCTTTCTCACGATGGGCAGCCCGTTACGAAAGTACGTTGATCTCTTCGCGTGGGGCAACGAAATCGGCAGCCTCGCCATGGCCGATCCACGGACGTGGATGAACTTCTATGATCCCGAGGATCCGGTCGCTGATCCCCTCAGCCCACCGGCCTCGTGGCATCCGCGCGATGATCCCGTTCGGTTCTCGGGTATGGGCAGCATGTTCGCGGCGACCGACCCGGACACCGGAGTGGTCGCGCCAGTCGTGATCGAGGATCGCGCGGTGGACAATGTGGCGAAGAGTGAGGGCGAGGGACTGCGGGCGCACAACTATTGGGACAATGAGCAGGACGTGATCGCGCCATTGGCTGCATGGCTGATGGATCTGGCTGGAGTGGTGGCACAGCCCGCAGTGATCGGAGCAGCAGTGGTCGGATAATGCATGGATTCCACTGCTCCGGCGTCACTATCCGCGCCCCATCGTCGCTCGCGTTCAGCGCCGGGGATCGCCAGGTCCGGTAGACACTCCCGCGCTCTTCATCCGTTTCCGGTTTCCTGTTGCCGCACCGATTATGTGTGTGCGGGGGCTCTTTCCCCGCACGAAACCGCCGGGTCGTCGCCACGCCCGGCGCCCCATCGTGCAGCAACGCAGGAGTCGCCCCATGCATACGCTCACCACGGCGGTCATCCTCCCGGCCACCCGGCAACTCAACGTGACCGCATTCACCGCCGACGGGACGGGCATCGTCCTCGTGCACATGCCCGCACCGGAACCGGGTACCACGGGCATCACCTTCATGCTCATCCCGAACGAGGACGTAGGAGACATCGTCGTGGAGGCACCGCTCTTCCGGGTCGCACCGGCGCGGCAGGCGGCGCTCTCTGTCTACTTCGCCACTATCGCGTCGCGCCGCAAGGGTGTCACCTGGATGATCCACGACGGCATGGCGTATGCCTCCGTCCACGTTGATCTCACCGGCGGCGGCGACGCCCCGGCGCTGGTCGCCGCCGCCTTCGACCGACTCGCCTACGCGCTCGGCGAGACATACGCGGAGATCACGCGCATCGCCGTCGGCGCCCCCAGGCGGCGAAGTCGCGCCGAGCGGCAGGTGGCCGCCGTCGTGGCGGCATTCGACGATGGAGAGAGCGGGATCAACGCCTCGGCAGCCGACTAGCGGGAGGAACCGATGCCAGAGCGTCCCATGGGCGTCCGTACCTTCACATGCCCGCAGTGCGGCGCGACGCAGCGCTTCGACCCCGCCACACGCACGCTCTCCTGCCCCTTCTGCGGAACCAATCTCGAACTCGATCCCGCGCCCGCCGCACCTGTGGACTCTGTCCCGGCCGAGCTGCGCGGCATCGTCCCCTTCGCGATCGCTCACACGGATGCGCTCGCGCGGCTACGCACCTGGCTCGGCAAGGCGTTCTGGTCGCCGAACGACCTCGCCTCCCGCGCTGCCGTGGACGTCACCGCCGGGATTTACGTGCCGCACTACGGCTTCATCCTCGATGTGCATGCGAACTGGACGGGCGCGTACGCCCAGACACACTACCGCACCGAGGTCTCCACGACGACCGACGCGAACGGCAACACGCAAGTCCAGTCGCGCCAGGTGCCCTACACCGTCTGGTACCCGGAGAGCGGCCAGCATGACGGTACATACGCCACCCTCGTCTGCGCCTCGCGAGGGCTGACCCAGCGGGAAGCGGACGCGCTGCTCCCCTTCGATCTTGACGCTGCGCGCCCCGACCGGTCGGACTATCTGGCGGGATTCAGCACCGAACTTCCACGCTTCCCCGTCGCTGAGGCATGGCGTTCGGCAGGCAACGAACGCATTGACGCGCAAGTCCGTTCCGCGTGCGCCGCGATGACCGGACAACTGCGGACCTATCACTGGGTCACCGAGCAGGCGAGCGAAACGCTGCTCTGGTTGCCGGTCTGGATCTATCGCTATCGCTACGGGGAGCAGTTCCATCGCGTCGTGATGAACGGACAGACGGGGAAAGTCTCCGGTGACCGGCCGGTCAGCCCGCGGAAGGTCGGCGTCGCGGTACTCGCCGTGCTGATCGCCGCGGTGATTCTCTTTACCGCACTGCATGTGCGCTCCGCGCAGGCCGCGTCCGCCCAACCAACCGCGACGCAGTATCCCTATCAGCAGACCGCAACGGCGAATGTTTTGCATCTCGTGGCGACGTCTACCGCATACGTAGGCTCACCGACGCGCACCCCGTAGCGGCCGCTTCCGGTTTGCCCACCCCCTTCC
>JAICJW010000095.1 GCA_025928215.1 Chloroflexia bacterium
CCGCTGTATATTCCGGTTGCGTTTCTCGCCGAACGTTTCGTCGATCCATCCGTAGCGGATGTACCGAACCCGGACAGTCCCCTTGTGTCCGCATCCGCGATACGCTATACTGTTCAGTAGAGGGGATCTCCTGTTTCCTTATAAAGAATACAGGAAGCGGAACTCTCGACAACGACAGAGGTGAGTTTGCGGTATAATGCCAGCATATCTTGGTATGTGGCTGCCTCCGCAGCTCGGCTTAGTCTCCGTTGGCGGCGCAGCCGTCGCCGCGCTCGGCTGATGCCGTTCTATGAACGGCGAGGAGGAGACCGTGAATCGCCCTGTGTACCCAGCAATTGACTCGACGCCGGAGATGGTGACGCGCGTCTACGACCGAATGAAAAAGAACCTGCCGGTCATCCGCCAGCGGCTCGGGCGGCCCCTGACGCTGATGGAGAAGATCGTCCTGACGCACCTCGATGATCCCGCCGGGCAGGAATTGAAGGCGGGCGAGAGTTACCTGATGGTCCGGCCCGACCGCGTGGCATTGCAGGATGCGACGGCGCAGATGGCCCTGTTGCAGTTCGCGCAGGCGAATATCCCGCATGTCGCCGTCCCCTCGACCGTTCACTGCGATCATCTGATTCGCGCGCATATCGGCGCGGACCCGGACCTCGCGGGCGCGACCTCCGAGAACCGTGAGGTCTACGACTTCCTCTCCTCCGTCTCCCAGAAGTACGGCCTCGGCTTCTGGAAGCCGGGCAGTGGCATCATCCATCAGGTTGTGCTCGAAAATTACGCTTTCCCCGGTGGCCTGATGATCGGCACGGACTCGCACACCCCGAACGCGGGCGGCCTCGGCATGATCGCCTCGGGCGTCGGCGGCGCGGACGCGGTGGACGTGATGGCGGGCTTCCCGTGGGAAGTGAAATATCCGAAGAAGATCGGCGTGAAGCTGACCGGCGCGATGAACGGCTGGACCGCGCCGAAGGACGTCATCCTCAAGTTGTGCAGCATCCTCACCGTCAAGGGCGGCACGAACGCGATTGTCGAGTTCTTCGGTGACGGCTGCGCGACGATCTCCTGCACGGGCAAAGCGACGATCTGCAACATGGGCGCGGAGCACGGCGCGACGACCTCCGTCTTCCCCTACGACGAGCGGATGGAATTGTATCTGCGTGGTACGGGGCGCGCCGCCCTCGCCGATCTCGCCAGGGAAAACGCCGCAATGCTCGTCGCCGATCCCGAAGTCGAAGCCGCGCCGGAGAAATACTTCGACCGCGTGATCGAGATTGACCTCAGCACATTGGAGCCGATGATCGTCGGGCCGCACACGCCCGACCTTGCGCGTTCGCTCTCGGAGATCGCGGCAGCGGTGGAGACGGAAGGCTACCCGGACAAACTCTCTGCCGCATTAGTCGGTTCCTGCACGAACTCCTCGTACGAGGACATCTCCCGTGCCGCCGCCGTCGCGCAGCAGGCGATTGACCACGGCGCGACGATGCGGACAAACTTCATGATCACCCCCGGCTCCGAGCAGGTGCGCGCCACCCTCGCGCGGGACGGGCAACTCGACACACTGGAGCAGATCGGTGGCAAGGTGCTCGCCAATGCCTGCGGCCCCTGCATCGGCCAGTGGCAGCGGGACGACTTCGCCACCCTGCCCCTCGTCACGGGCGCTGCCGCGCACACTGAGCAGCCGAAGCCGCGCAACTCGATTATCAACTCCTTCAACCGCAACTTCCCGCGCCGCAACGACGGTAACCCGGACACGCTCTCCTTTATCGCCAGCCCGGAGATCGTTATCGCCTACGGCCTCGCCGGTCGCCTCTCCTTCAACCCGATGACAGACACGCTGGAAGCGCCGGACGGCAGCGAATGGAAACTCGAGCCGCCCGCCAAAGCGCCTGATCTTCCGGCGGAAGGCTTTGTGACGGATACGACGGGCTTCGTGCCGCCCGCCGCGGATGGCGGCAAGATCGAGATCAAGGTGAACCCGGAGAGCAAGCGGCTCCAACTCCTGCAACCCTTCCCGGCATGGGACGGCCACGATTACCTGAACGCGCCGGTGCTCGTCAAGGTGAAGGGGAAATGCACGACGGATCATATCTCACCTGCCGGGCCGTGGCTCCGCTTCCGTGGCCACCTGAACAATATCAGCGATAACATGTTCATTGGCGCGATCAATGCCTACACCGGCGAGGCGGGCACGACCCGCAACGACCTGACCGGCGAGGAGAATGTGCCGATCCCGCAGGTGGCGCGCGCCTACAAGGCGGCGGGCATTCCGTGGGTGGTCGTTGGGGACGAAAACTACGGCGAGGGGTCGAGCCGGGAGCACGCGGCGATGGAGCCACGCTACCTCGGCGCGGTGGCGATCATCGTCAAGTCCTTCGCGCGTATCCACGAGTCGAACCTGAAGAAGCAGGGCGTCCTGCCCCTCGCTTTCGAGAACCCGGACGACTACGACAAGATCCGTGAGGACGACCGCATTGACCTCTCCGAGATCGGTGACCTCGCCCCCAATGCGCCGGTGATGCTGCGCGTCCGCCACAGCGACGGCACGAGCGACTTCGCCGAACTCAAGCACACGATGAACGAGGAGCAGATCGCCTGGTTCAAGGCCGGAAGCGCTCTCAACCTCCTCGCGCAGCGCACGAAGAAGTAGTCCGCGGGAGAGCGTAGGGCACTTCTTCCCGATATCATACCAGCGGCGCAGTGGCACGGGTACGCATCATCAAGGATGTAGCTGGCAGACGTAGATCATTCGGGGGCTGTCGTTGGTCAGAGGGCGCTGGTCCCAGTCGCCGTAGGCGTCCCGGATGACGAGGCCGTTGTAGTGGAGCAGCGCCTCCATCTCCTGCGGATAGACGAAGCGCAGGCTGGTGCGCTCGCTCCGCACCTCGTCATGCCCGTCCTCCTGCCAGCGCCGGTGGATGACATATTTCGCCGTCTGGCGCAAGGCGTCATAGCGTTGTGCCGTGGAGACGGTGACGGCCCGCCCTGCCTCATCGGTGAATGCGCGCCAGACGGTCTCCTCCGACCAGTTCCCGTCAAGCGCGGCGGCGGTGAGGAGCACGGAGGGGCGCGGGAAGCGCGTCTCGAACGCGAAGTGCCCGCCCGGCGCAAGGTGGCGGTGGGCCGTGCCGAGCAGCCCCTCCTGGTCCTCGCGCGTCAGGAATTCCTGGAAGGCGTTGCCGGTTAGCGTAATCAGGCGGAACTGCTCGCCAAGGTCGAGCGTCCGGCAATCGCCCTGCACCCAGCGAATCGGCAACGCCCCCGCCTTGTGCCGGGCAAGGTCGAGCATCGCCGGGGCGCGGTCAACGCCGACCATTGCCAGCCCGAGCCGCGCAAAGGGGATGGTCAGAAAGCCGGTGCCGCAGGCGAGATCGAGGCCGGGGCCGCCCGTCGCGCGGGCGAGGGCGAGGTAGTAGTCGAGATCCGGCCCGCTCGTGCCGTTCTCGCGGTCGTATTCCTCGGCATCGGTGTATTCCGCGAGGTCGGAGTTGCTCGTCGCCACTATCGCTTGATTGCTCCTTATCTCGGCAGTTGCGCGAGGAAATCGGCGGAGAGAAGACGGGAAGCGTTGCGCGCCGGCAATCGCTGAGTCTCCGCCTTGATTTCTTCGTCGGTCATCGTGCTCCTTCTTTCGCTCATGAGAGATGAAGCCGCTGTCGCATCCATTTTGTATGCCCATTGAAGGCGGGAAGCCGCGTGTGATCGCCGTCATACCTGCCTCGTCCTGCACGTGTTGAGGATTACGCTGCTATCCAAAGAGATGGAGAGCAACATCATCGCGACTGATACCCGCATGTTCGGCGACATCGGTCAGGATGCCCGCGAGTGTACCAATGCGTAGCGCGTCGTGACGCGGAATCGTGATGTGGTGCTCTCCATGTTCCTGTGTTGTCAGCCGCATATGGCTACCCGTTTGCCGGGCGATCTCATAGCCATAGGACTTCAGCAGACGGGCAAGCGCATCCCCCGAGAGATCGCGGGGAAGTTTCATAGGGCAAGCACTTCTTCCCGAACGAAGTGCAAGCGGATAATGCGCGGTTCGCGACCTTCCTCGAAATGACAGCGCACGGCATCACGCACATTCGCGTGCAATGTGGGCAAATCGTCCGCCTCCGTGAAGATGGAGTGACCGAGCGCGCGGGCCGTCCATCCACCCTCCGGCGCTTCTTCAACAAGGAAAATTAGTTCGTTCATTGCGTCGCCCCTCCATGTCATCGCGGAGACTCCGCCTTGATTTCTTCGTCAGTCATCGTGCTCCTTCTTTCGCTCATGAGAGACGAAGCCGCTGTCGCATCCATTGTACGCCACGCCGCTCAGACGGCACTCCGCCGGTATCCGGCCGCTTGCGCCGCCTGCTCGGTGGCGAAGCAGTTGCGCGCATTCGTCGCCGCGTAGTCGCGCTGCCCCGGTACGTGATAGATCTTCGTCGTGTCATTGCCCTTGACCGGGTACGCGGTGGGGCAGGTGGTGCCCGCCCCCGCGACCGGGCCAGTACCGGCGGACGCGGTCGTCACTGCCGGGGGAACGAGCGTGCCTGGTGAGAGGGTGACAATCGGCGGCAGGCCGCCCGCTTGCCCGGATTGCTGCGTCGTCGCCATCGGTGTCACCGTCGCCGCTGGCGTCGTTGGTCGCGCGACGCTGGCGACCGCCGAGGGGGCTGCCGGTGTCGCGACGATGAGGGGCGCGGTGGCAAGCACACGGGCGGCAGTCGGCGGAATCACGGTCGCGGTGGGCGGGGCGATCGTCGGGATGGGTGCGGTGGGGAAGGTGAGACCACCGCCACACGCGGTAAGAAGCAGGCCAGCGAGAAGCCAGAGCGAGCGTCGCATTCGATTCCCCTTGTCACACATTGCGTCTGTCACTCGGCCAACATCGGGTTCATGCCCATGATTGGTGTACCGAGGGGGATATTCGCTGCATCGAGGGCCTGCATGAGATCGCCGATGATGTCCCGCGGGTGCTCGATGCCCGCCGAGAGGCGGAGCAGGCCGGGCGTGATCCCCATCCGCTCCCGCTGACGGGGCGCGACTTCGCGATGCGAGGTCATCGCGGGGCAGGTGATCAGCGTGTAGACATCGCCGAGGCTCGTCGCCGGGACGCACAGATGCAGGGCATCCATGAAGCGCATCATCTCCTCCCGCGTCGCGTCCGCCAGCTCAAACGTCACCATGCCGCCCGACCAGCCGGGCTTGAAGAGCCGTCGCGCCGTCGCATATTGTGGATGGGAGGGTAAACCCGGGTGGACGACGCGGGCGATGCGCGGATCGCGTTCCAGCGCGCGGGCGATCAGTTTCGCGTTGAGCATCTGCCGCCGGAGCCGCAGCGTCAGCGTCTTCAGGCCGCGCAGCACCATGTACGCTTCGTTCGCCGCCAGATTGGGGCCGAGGGTGCGCACGAGTGGGATGAGCGTATGCGCCTCGTCGCCCTTGCCGATCACGACGCCCGCGAGCGCGTCCGCGTGGCCGTTGAGGTATTTCGTCATGCTGTGAACGATGAAATCCGCGCCGTTGGCGAAGCCGAAGAGCAGGGGCGGCGGCGTGAAGGTGCCGTCCAGCACGACCCGCGCGCCGACCGCATGCGCCGCTTCCGCGACGGCGGGCACATCGGTGATCCTGAGGAGCGGGTTTGACATCGCCTCGATGAGCACGGCGCGCGGTTTCGTCTCGAGGATCGCCGCGCGCACCGCCTCGGTGTCCGTGCTATCCACGAACGTTGCCTCGATGCCGAGCGTGCTGAGGACATTCATCAGGAGCGTGAACGTCGCGCCGTAGAGATCGCGCGCCGCGACGATCCGCTCCCCCGCGCCGACGCCCGCCGCGAGCAGGGCAAGATGGACCGCCGCCATCCCTGAAGAGGTGACGACCGCCACATCTCCCCCTTCGAGGTCGCGGATCACTTCCTCCAAAGCGGTGATCGTCGGGTTGCCGTAACGGGCGTAGACGTACCCCTCCTGCTGCCCGGCGAAGACGGCGTCGAGTTCGGCGATTTCGTCGTAGAGGTAGGCGGCGGAGCGGTAAATCGGTGTGGAAACGGGCGTGAAGGTCGGCTTCGGCCCGCGCTCGCCCGCATGGACGGCCCGCGTGCCGATGTCCCACCCGGTCATGTCGCGATTGTTTGGCATCGGAAACCCCCAAAAGACTGAGGACTGAGGACTGAGCGCCCTGCTCCCTGCTATCGTATCATGTCGGGATGAACGTCGAGGAGCGTGCGAGTACCGATGAGGCGATCCGGGCGATCTGGGGGCACAGGGGCTTGGTGCGGCGCGAAAACCAATCGGGCGTGCATTCCGCCATCCGGGAAAGGGCCTCCATGCCGCGGGTAATCGAAAGCGAAGGAGGATGAACCGGGTTCTCTCTCGGTTTGAGAGCTGACGATTATGCCGCCGTTACCTGATACTGACCGATCACCTCGTGACCGGAAGTGATGCCATGCACTGTTACCTGCCACAATCCTGGCGTGGGGAAGGAGGTGACGACAGTGACCGCGCCATTGCCGTCCGCCGCGATCTGATTGAGGGCGGTCACACTGCTATCCGGCGCGGTCGCCCACGCGGAGACGGTCTCCCCGACGGTGAAGCCCGTCGCGGGGAGTGAGACGCTCGCTCCCACAGTCGTCGTTACCGACGGTATGGTCGGCGTTCCGCCCAGCGTATACGGCGCGCTCGTAGTGCTCGGCAGCGCCGCCGCGATCGTTTCATCGCCGCCCACCATGTAGCGCCCAATCACTTCATGGCCGGAGTTGATACCATGCGCGGTCACCTGCCAGAGTCCCGGCGTCGTGAACGTGACGCTCGTAGTGAAGGATCCCGTCGCGTCCATCGTTTGCGGCCCTTGAATCGCTGCCACACTGCGCGTTGGCGCCGTTTCCCAGAAGGCGATCGGTTCGTTCGCCGCGAACCCTGTCCCCGTGAAGGTGACCGGCACATCGAGGCCGACCGGCGGGAAGGTTGCGGGCGCGGAGGCAGAGAGAATGGAGCCGCCCTGTGCCGGCAGCGCGGGTATCGGCATACCGGGTACCGTGCCGGAGGCGGGTACCCCGCTCGCTGTGCCGACCGCGTACATACCAATCACCTCAACGCCCGACGTTTGGCCGTGCGCCGTGACTCCCCCTGTCCCCACTGTCGCAAAGGAGACAGTGACGGAGATCGTGCCCTGACTATCGGCGGTCGTGCTGTCAAGCGGAGTGACCGACGCATCGGGCGCGGTCGTCCAGAGGGAGACGATCTCGCCCGCCCGAAAGCCCGCGCCGATGAATGAGGTCGTAGTATTCGTGGCGACAGGGATCGTGGGCGAGGTGAGGGGCGGCTGTGCCGCGACGGAGAGTGAGAGAAGCGCGAGGCACGCGCAGAGCGATGTGACGGTCACTGCGAACCGGAATGGTCGGAACATCGGAAGCCTCCGCTCTCTTTCCATGAATGCACGATGTGAACAACTGGGGGAATGGCATCGCTTCGTCGCCGGTGTCATGCCCCGGTGCCAAGATCAATAATCGCGCGAGCGGGGGTGGTTGTGCCGCCCGTCGTGTCGCCCTGAACGGAGACGGTATCACCCACTTTGATGTCGCTCACCGCGCCCGGTGTCTGCGTGCGAACGCTCGTGCTCGCGTTCGTCGTCACCGTCGTTGTCGTGCCATCGAAGCTTTGCAGGGTCAGCGTGCCGGTATCAATCTTCGTGATCCGGCCGACGGGACCATTGAGGCCGGGAAGCAGCCCGCTAGCGGCGGAGCCGCCGGTCGGAGCGCTACCACTCGCGCCACCCGCCGCGCGGTTCCGACCGCCATTCGTCGGGCTCCCCGCGGCCGCCGTCCCTGCCGTCGTTCCCGCGCCGCCCGGCGTCCGCCCGGCCGCGCCGCCCTGCGCGCCGTTCAGCGCGTAGATCGTCTTCGCGGTATAGGCGGTATCGCCCGTTTTGTCCCCTTGCAGAGCGACGATGTCTCCCGTCGCGAGATCGCTCAACGCACCGGGCGCGAAGGTCGTGACCAGTGTGGTGGCGCTCGTCGCGACCGTCGCGGTCGTATTGCCCGGTTTTTCCTGGAGCGTGAGCGTTCCGTTGTCCACCTTTGTCACCGTACCGGTGATGGCGCTCGCCGCTCCGCTACTCTGGCCGCCGGTGCCGCCGGTGCCGCCGCCCCGTTGCCCACCGAAACCGCCGCCGACGCTCGTTCCACGCACCGCGAAGGCGCTCCGGTCGCTGGAGGCGGCGGTCTGCCCGGCCGTTTCTCCGCGCCCATAGGCAACGAACCCGGTAACGATCAGCCCGACGAGGACGACCGCGATAATTCCGACTCGTGTTCCGCCACGTCGCATCGGTGATGATTCTCCTCACTCGTATCTGAGCGCATCAATTGGTTTCAATCGCGATGCCCGCCGCGCGGGGTACACGCCGAAGAACAACCCTGTCGCCGTGGCGAAGAGGACGGCGATAAAGATAGACTGCACCGAGACGATTGTCCGCTGCCACGTCTTGCCGACGATGAACGCCGCCGCCAGCCCGAAGATTACTCCCGTCAGCGCCCCGATCAGGCTGATCAGCACCGCCTCGGTGACGAACTGGGTCAGAATGTCCCGCCCCTTCGCGCCGATTGCCTTCCGGATGCCGATCTCGCGCGTCCGCTCCGTCACCGAGACGAGCATGATGTTCATGATGCCGATGCCGCCGACGAGCAGGGAGATGCTGGCGATCACGAGGAGGAAGATCTGGTAGGTCCGCTGGGTATCCTCAGCAGCCTGGATCTGGTCCGCCTGATTGGTCACCTGCCAGTCCGGTTGGCCGGTCTTCGTGCGATGTTGAGCGGCGAGTGCGTCGTTGATCTCCCCAATCGCCTTATCCACGGTTTCGGGGCTGGTCGCCTTCACGGAGATCGTCTCGATGGTGTGGCCCGCGCCGACTGATTGCTGCCGCCCGCCGGTGAGCACCGTCAGCACCGTCGTGATCGGGACGTAGACCTGATTATCGCGCGAGCCGAAACCGTTGCCGCCCTTGACTTCCATCACCCCGACGACCTGAAACGAGTTGTTGTTGAGCCGCACGGTCTTGCCGATCGGATCGCTGGACGGGAAGAGCGCGGTGGCGATGTTCGCGCCGAGCGCGACGACGCGGGCATTACTCGTCACGTCCTGATCCGAGATGAAGTTGCCTTCCGCCGGGCTGTAGCCGTGGACATCCTGATAGGAGGGCCAGACACCGAGCGTCTCACCGAATGTATTGACCGTGCCGACGTTGATCCGTCCGCCGCGACCGACCTCCGGCGAGATCGCCGCCGCGTCGGGAATCTCGCCGGGTTGCGCCAGCGCGATGGCATCTTCCAGCGTCAGCGTGTTGGAAAGCGTGCCGGTCGCGACGCCCGCCGTGCGCTGGTTCGCGCCCTGAATGGTGACGAGGTTCGTGCCATTGCGCTCGAGTTTTTCCCGCGCGGTCGCCACGACCCCATTGCCGATCGCGAGGAGGGCGATCACCGCGCCGACGCCGATGATAATACCGAGCATCGTCAACAGCGTGCGCATGACATTCGCGCTCAGGCTCTGGACCGAGGAGCGCAGGCTCTCGCTAAGAGGCACACCGCCGTGTCCGCGCGTCTTCGGGGCAATGCTCAGCACCGATAACTGCGAGGGCGTTTGCTCCGTGAGAAGAGGCGATTCGGAAGCGCGTCCGATTGGTTGAGCCATCTTCCTCTCCTTGCTCTCCACATCCACCGCGCTAAGAATACGCGCGAACCGCCACGCAAAAAGAGAATTGTAAAAAGAGTGTGGCTTTTCCGCCCCTCCCGCCGTTATCCGGGGCGGAAGGTGACGGGGAGCGACTTCGGGCCACGGAAGGCAAAGCCCTCGATCCAGTCCACATGGTCGCTCGCCAGTTGCAAATCCGCGCAGCGCCGGGCAATCGTCAGGACGGCGGTCTGTGCTTCGGCACGGGCGACGGCCGCGCCGATACAAAAATGTGGCCCGTGCGCGAAGGTGAGGTGCCGGTTCGGCTGGCGGGTGATGTCGAATCGTTCCGGTTCCGGAAACTGCGCCTCATCCCGGTTGGCGGAGCCAAAGAGCAGGTAGATATTCTGCCCCGGTTCGATCGTCTGGCCGCCGATCGCGATTGGCTCCCGCGCGACGCGGCTCGTCGCCTGCACCGGGCTATCGTAGCGCATCACTTCCTCGATGGCCGGGCGGATCACCTCCGGGTTCGCCCGTAGATGGGCCAGCGATTCGGGGTGGCGCGCGAGGGTGAGGATGGCATTGCCGATCAGGTGCGCGGTGGAGTTGTTGCCGCCGACGAGCAGCGCGATGCACATGACGACCATCTCATCGGTCGTCAGGCGGTCACCGGCTTCCTCGGCCTCAATCATCATCGTGATGAGGTCGTCGCGCGGCGCGTTGCGGCGGGCGGCGATCACGTCTTCCAGATAGGCCTTCATCTCCAGCATGCTCGCCTGCCCCTGCCGCATGATCGGGATGCGCTCGTGCATCGTGCCGGAGCGGTCGTAGACGCGCACCTGATCGCGGCTCCAGCGCGTGAAGTCCTCCTGATCCTCCTGTGGCACGCCGAGCATATCGGCGATCACCCAACCGGGCAGCGGCACCGCGACATCGTGCATGACATCCATGCTGCCTTGCGCGATCACGCGGTCGAGGAAGGTATCGCAGATTGCTTCGATCCGCTCCCGCTTCGTCTCGGTGACGCGGGCGGAGAACGCCTTCGTCATCAGCGTGCGCAGCCGCGTATGCCGGGGCGGGTCCGACAGGAGCATCCGGCTACCCAGCACATGCCGCAGCGGCGTCAGTTCCGCCTGCACATCCTCCGGTAGCACCGCGAAGGTGGCCTCGACGCGCGCGGAGGAGATACGCGGGTCATTGAGGATCGTCACAATGTCATCGTACCGGCTGAGCAGCCAGTATGGCCCATTCCAGAAGACGGGCGATTCCCGCCGCAACTGCTCGTAGATCGGGTAGGGGTTCACCTGTACCGCCGGGTCGCTGAAGTTGTATGTCGCAGCCGTTATAGACATCGTCGGTCTCCCCGAAAGCAACGATCGATCACACGAATCATGCGTACTTCACTCTTTAGATGCAGCAAGGTAGCGTTGGCGGAGGATATTTATCGCCTTAAGAGAACCATCGCCGTCTCGGAAACACCAGAATTCCCAACCGTCCGTTGCTCTGCTGCCGCCCTTAGCGTTATGACCGATGATCGATGTGAGAGCCGCACCGCCCGCTGCGGAGAGCGAGGTATACTCGACTCCTTGCCAGGTTATCTTACCGTTCGTTTCTAATTGCGCGAGAACACGATGGTCACCCCGGACATGCTCCAAATGCAATGGTGCCTTGATGAGACCAGCCTCGATCAGTTGTAGCGGAGATATACCGAACCATCGCTTTCCTGATGAAGCGGGTACTCGCTGCTCTACTTGCGAGACCATGACGGTTCGTAGTATATCAGCCGGGGGAATGCTGGGTGCTATAGGAAAATCGAAACGAAGTTGAGCACGACCAAGCGAGGCCGTAATGTCATCCTCGGACAGATTGCGGACCCTCTGTGCGATTAGATTCACCAATGCGGGATCAGGTTCCTGTGCAAAAAGGTGCTCCACCGCCGTCCGAACTCTCCAATCAATAAAGTATGCTTGCCATAGCGTGCCAATTTCATCCTTCTGGATGCTTTCCCTAGCGAGTAAAGATAAAGTCTCTTCCGGCTTCTCGCTATCGTTGCTCACACGTATACGGCGAAAGAGTTTTTCCTCAACTGGAACAGCGGCGTGTGAGTTATAGATTCGATACTCATCTCCATCTGTAAGAACAATCCACTCAACACCCGCAACGCTGGCATAGCCCATTATTTGGTTCGCCCACCGTCGATCATCCAAATCCTGCCCGAGTGCCTTTGCCTCGATGAATGCGCGAGGTGATCTCATAAGAAATAGCACGTAGTCAACGGGCTTGTCCGCGCTTTTCGGCTTATATTCCCGATGAACTTCCTCAAAATCCTCGGTGTCCCAGCCAAGTACACGCAGTACGGGCTCGATCAGAGAAGCCTTCGTATTCTGCTCGTTTACCGGCAACCCTCTGTACCGTTCTATCCGTGTCCGGACGTGGTCGAGTGCCTCTCGTAGAGTTGCCATCTCTATGTCCCTCACTCCTGCCGCTGAGATCATCCATCAAAATATCAACAATATGCATTTGTATAACAGTTACCTACTTTGTTGCAACCGTCGGAGACGCTTTCCTCGTCCGTAGGGGCGGTTCG
>JAICJW010000293.1 GCA_025928215.1 Chloroflexia bacterium
CATCCGCCGTAGCGGTACTTGCCACTACGCCGGCAGGGATATAATTACCACTGGCGTCGGTGAAGCCTGTCGTAACAGACACCTTTACAACAGCCCCTGAGATGGGCGCGGCGCTTGTAGATGTCGCAGCGCGCCTCGGTATCGAGACGGCAGGATTGACCGTGCCGCTCTGCGCGCCCGTTGATCTTGGCGCGGCGGTGCCGGTATTGATCGGCTCTGCGGCACCGGAAGGGGTACGTGGTGATCGCCCCTTTCTTCACGCTCTCAATGATGACCGGACCGCACTAATCATCGCGGGGGAGACCGATGCGGCAACCGGCATGATGCTTCATCGGTTGGCCCATGCACCGGTGACTGAAACTACCTTCCCGACTTTCGCGAAGCCCGCACCCGTCGCATCAGCATCCTGGTCATGGGAATGGCAAGACCGAAGCGAGCGCGATGTGTTACTGGAAACAGCCCGTCAATTGCGCGCATCGCAACCCGGCGAGACGGCATGTGAGGTATTGGTGCAAGTCAGTGAGCCTGCCGAGCAGCGCGCCGCCATCCGTGACGAACTGCGCGGCATTTTCCCGGCGGGCAGCACAATCACGGTGTTGCCGGTGCATCACGCGGGGCGTGTCTGGCTGGAAGAGGTCGTCGCACCTGCCGCGAAGCTCTGCGAAGGGCTTGCCGCACTTGATATAACCTGTCGCCCGCTGATGCCGCCGGACGACACGCCGTACCGTGATCTGCCGATTCGCTGGCTACAAGAGTGCTGGCCTGCCGACGAACTGATTGCACCCGTGCTTGGCCTGCCGCTGGATCAGGTACACATCACGCTCGGCGCGGAGAACCATGACGAGATATATCGAGCGCGAGCGCTTGATGCCGCTGGCGCGACGCTTCGTGAATGGACCTTCTCGCCTCACTGGTACACGCGATCTTTCCTCTCCGGTTTTCCGGAGCAGGGTCTTGTCCATGTCTGCACAGGGGGTGTCACTCTCCAGCATGAGGGCGGAGTCGTCCTCCATCAGGCAATGCCGACCGATCTTGACCGATTCTGGGATGCGTGGCAGCAGCAAGTCCTCCCCGCATTGCGCGACGTCGCTCTGACGAGCAACAATGGCAAACCGACCGCCGCCCGTCAACCCTTCTTCAATGAACTGCGCGTTGAAGTTTGGGTGAGCGAGCCGGAATACGCGCTCGGTATTCGCGAGGAGCGCGAATCGCCCGCCGAGGGATTGGCGGAGGACATCTACTTCAACACACTCGATTACTTCCACGAACTCGGCGTGCAGACGACGGGCGAACCGTGGGACGAGCCGGGGCAGATCGTGCCGCTCATCCATGTCAGCGGTGCGCCGGGCGAGCCGCCGCGTGCGAAGGTGACGCTCCTGCGTTATGACACCGCGAAAACGACGTACACGCCGGTTGCGGTCGCGCAGCGAGCAGCAGGCGTGGCGATGGACGAGATCGTGACGGGAGACAATCTGCCCAGCCTGCTCGCCTACGTCAATCAGTTACCCGGCGTGACGGTGCGTGATGTCGGGCGGTCGTATCGGGGACGGACGATTGCGGCAATCGAGGTCGTCAAGCCGGATGGGGCGGCGATACACTCGCGGACGAAACTGGCGGCGATCAAGCCGACGCACCTGATCGTCGCGCGGCACCACGCGAACGAGGTGGCGAGCACGACCGCCGCCTTCCGCTTCGTTGAACTGCTCGCGACCGATCCGGCGATGATGCCGCTCCTCGACCGCTGCACCATCGTCGTCATCCCGGACGAGAACCCGGACGGAACGGCGCTTCACGCCATGCTGATGGCCGAGCATCCGACGTGGAAGCATCACGCCGCGCGGTACAACGCCGTCGGCGTCGAGTTCAGCAATCATATGGGTGATCCTGACACGATCTATGGTGAGGCACGCGTGCGCCCCCGCTTGATGCACGAATGGCGGCCCGATGTCATCACGGACAATCACGGCGTGCCGTCGCACGAGTGGTGGCAACCGTTCGCGGGCGGTCAGAACCCGCCCCGTTTCCGCATCTCCTACTGGCTCTGCCAGGCGCTGATCTACGGCATCTGCCGCTACCTGCCGGACGCGCCGCACGCCGATTTCGCGGCGGCGATGCGCGAGGCTGTGACGCGTGCCATTGCGGCGGAACCGGATCTCGCGGCGGCGAACGCGATCTACGCCGAGCGATACGCGCGCTGGGGCCATCAGTACGTGCCGGAGAAGTTCCCCGCGACCTATCACGGCGACATGCTCTGGTTCTTTGGCCCGCTCGATACCCCGCCGGACACTCCGCCGCGCGGCATCGCGATGCGCGAGCCGAAAATGGTCTCCGCCGCCTGGGTGACGGAGGTGATTGATGAGACGGCGCGGGGCGCGCATCTCGCCCTCGTCGCGAAGGCGCACCTGACCGCGAACATCGCCCTGACCCGGATGATGGCCGACCATGCGCCGCCTGTCGCCTTCTCCGCGACGCCACTCCCCGGCGGCCGTGTTCATCACCGCCTCCACCGCATGCGCCCGTTGCCCGCACCATCCGGGAAGGCGGAACAATGAATGACCCGGCGTGTATCAGCTTCCGGCGGATGGCGATGGATGACTTGCCGCTGATGCATCGCTGGCTCCAAACACCCCATGTGCTGGAATGGTGGTGGGGCGGCGTCGCGCCATCGTGCGAGGCGGTGGCGGAGAAATACGGGCCACGCATCCGAGGTGATGAGCCGACGGATTGCTATTTCATTCTCTCCGCGGAGCAACCGATCGGCTACATCCAGACCTATATGATCCGCGATCACCCGGAGTATGCCGCGCTTGTGGATACGGACGCGAACGCGGCGGGTGTGGATCTCTTCATCGGGGAGGCTGAGTATCTCCACAAAGAGTTTGGCAGCCACATCCTGCGCGCCTTCCTGCGTGCAATCATCTTCGGCGCGGGCGATGCGACGAGTTGCGTCATCGGGCCGAGCGAGGCGAACCGGATCGCCATACGTGCCTACGAGAAGGCGGGCTTCCGTTACTTCAAGACGGTTCCCTCGCCCAACGAACCGACACCGGAATACCTGATGCGCATCACGCGTGCGGACATGCTCGGTAGATGATGGCAGTAATTGTGCGCGTGATGCGTAAAGTGACGTAAGATAGCGGCGTGCCGTGTGGAGCGGCATCAATGCGGATGCGGTGGGGCAGCGTGGCCCCGCGGACGTGATAGAGGAGCGGCAGCAAATGCGGAGCACGACAACGAAGCGCAGCGTGGGCGGTCTGGTTGCCTTTGTGATCGGGCTAGGCGCCACCATGGTGCTGGTCATTGGCGCGTTGGTCGTCGGCAGCGGTGCCCCGGCGGCATTCGTGACCGCAGTTCCCGTCGCCGGCAGTAGCGCGGCGGCGGGCAGCGCGGCGGCGGGTTCGGATCAACCGGCGCCTGCCGGTGACAACGCGATCAATTTCGTTGAGAAGGACTTCGCGATCGCGATGGATAAGTCCACGATCAAGGCGGGTTCGATCACCTTCAACATCAAGAACATTGGCCCCTCACCGCACAACATCGGGATCACCAAAGAGGCTGATTCGAGCAAAGGCGGCGGCATCACCGGCCCGGTCATCAAGGACAGCGCCACGATTGATCCGGGCAAGACGACCTCGATCACCGTTGATCTTCAGCCCGGCGCTTACAACGTTGTCTGTACCGTTCCCGGCCATGTGCAACTCGGCATGATTATGAAACTGACGGTGCAATAGCCCAATCCCGCTTGCTAGGCGTGCGCCATGCCACGCAGGGCGTCGAGCGCCTCGTGATGATCGCGCGCGTTGCCGGCAGGGTTATGAACGGTGTAGACAATCGTGCCGTCCGGGGCGATCACGACCGTCAGCCGCTCGGAGAAGGCCATCTCTTCATTCCACGAGCCGTACAGGCGCGCGACTTCGCCTTTCATGTCCGCGAGCAGATCGTGTTTGATGCCGTTGGCTTCGATGAATGCCTTGTGGGTATGGCGGCTGTCCCGGCTGATGCCCAGCACGACCGCGCCCGCCTCAGCGAAGGCGCTGTCGTCGTCGCGGATCGCGCAGAGTTCCGTGGTACAGATACCGGAGAAATCGAGCGGATAGAAAACGAGGACGACCGGCTTGCCGCGCAGCGCGGAGAGCGTCACGTCCTCGTTATCCTGATTCTTGAGCGTAAAATCGGGGGCTTTCTCACCGACGTTGACGTTTGCCATGCCTCTTCCTCCGGGCTGTCATCATGCACCCGGCGTTTCCGGCGTGCGTCGGTATTCTTGAACCGCTGCCCGTCACGGAACATTCCCACGCCTTACGGCTCGATGATATGCGCGTCCGCGATGCGATCGCAGCGGAAGGTGCGGACGGCGCCACGGCGGCTGTCGTAGCCCCGGACAGCGACGTGCGCATCCTCCGTTATCCAGATGCGCTCAGGCCAGACGACACGGGCCGTGATTTGCCCATCGTCGCGCCGGTAGAGGATACAGACCGGCTCAGTCGCTTCCATCGCGCTCCAGAGCGTCGCCATCATCACCGGGTTGAGCCGCTCGCGTAGGATCGCCTCGGAGAGCGATACCGGCAGCGATGGGCGCACGGGCGGCGCTTCGGGCGTCAAATACATGAAATGAACCATCTCGGATGCCATCTGTGTCCTCGACTCTCTTTTAACCTCTCCACATGGGCGAAACCTGCCATCATGCAGAAAATCTGTTCTACAACTGTAGTATACGAATCGGGGGTCAGGCAGTCAAAATCGGACGCCCCATTTGGCGCATCCCAATGCGCCAAATGGGGCGAAAAAGTGATGAAATTGAGCGTATCCTGTCGTTGCTGACCAGCGAGCGCCCCCTCATTGCTCGCTACTCAATCCTCATAGATTCGGAGAATGGGGCGCGTGAGGCAGGTGGGGCCACCCTCGCGGTTCAGGCTGATTTCCACGCCCGCGTACTCGCGCACGGTGCAGCCTGCCGCCCGCAGCGCCGCGCTCGTGACGGGGTTCCCTGCCACCATGATGACGCTGCGGGGCGCGACGGCGAGGACATTGCAACCGAGCGTCGGAAACTCCGCCTCCGGCACGACGATCTGCTGGATGCCGCGCTCCGCCAGCAGCCGTATCAGCGGGATCGGCATGAGCGGCGGATAGACGACCGCCAGATCCTCAGCAACCGGGCTGATCAGCGACATGAGATGCAGGCATTCCGCCGGGCCGCGCCAGTGTGGCAGCGGCAGGGGGATAACTGTCACGCCGAGTGGCGTCAGCAGATCGCGCAACTGGATGATTGCCGCGTCGTTCGTCCGGTACGAGAGGCCGATACACAGCGTGTCGTGGTCGAGCCAGAGGGTGTCCCCTCCATCCATCGTCGCCTCGCCACCGACGGTGCCGAGGATTGGGACGCCGATCTCGTTGAACGCGCGCCGCATCGCGTCGTCCTCGCCCCGCCGGAGCGGCTTCCCCGGCTGCCCGATGATCGCCCCCGCATCCGTGACAATCGCGGGATCGTAAACGAAGATCGCGTCCAGCAACGATGTCGGGACGGGAACGATCTCATCCTCATAGAGCACATCCGCGCCGGAGGCGGCGACGAGCGCGACGAACGCCTCGTGTTCCGCCCGCAACCGCTCCACGTCCGGCGCGTGAAGGTAGCCGAACTCCTGCCAGCGCGCCGTGTCGGCGGCGGTCTCTGTGGGCCGTTTGACCATCACGCGCTTCAGTGGCGCGACGAGGGACTGACTGCCGTAGGTTCGCATTTGCGTTTCTCCTTTGATGAAGAGTTGGTGGAGCAGGCTTCAGCCAGCCCTTACCAGACGGCAGGCAGAAGCCAGCTCCAACCAGAATTTACGCTATACGGCGTTCAAGATAAAACGCCAACGTAGCCAGAAAAAAAATA
>JAICJW010000036.1 GCA_025928215.1 Chloroflexia bacterium
CCCGCCCTTCGGGCCCCCTTCACCGCGCGTTGGCGGCGCCCCACCTTCGGGGCCGCGCGCTCTGGGGTGTCGGCGCCTGCGGCCTCCCCCCCCCGTGGCCGCCCTACCCCGGCCCCACCCCGGCTTGCTGCCCATCGTTGCTCTGTCATCTCCTTACCCTCCCCGCATCCGCGTCAGAATGTCCACAAGGACACTCCCGGCGATGAGGAACAGAAGGTTCATCATCCGGTCGCGCATCTCCCGCACTTCCTCAACGACATCCTCGACCATCCGGCGTGTCACGGCCTCCTCAACATAGAGGGCGAGGTCCGGGCCGTCGGGCGATGCGGGCACCGCCGCATGATAGGCATCGCGGCGGCGCCGGTAGCGGGCGCGGGTGAGACGGCGCGTTGAAGATGAGGTGAATGGTGATTGCATACGCTCAGACCCCCTTTGTCGTCCGCCACTCAGGGCGGAGATTCATTCCTGTTGCGCGCTGCGCTCCGCTGCTTCCTCACGCGTCATCGCGTCCAGCGCGCGATGGATGACCGCCGCGAGCGCGTGGGCGCTCTCCGCTTCCGGAGCGCGTTCCAGCGTCTGTTGCACTTCGACCGCACGGATCAGCACCGCCATCACGCGGGCCGCGTCCGGCGCTTGTCGGGAGGCCGCCTGTCGCTCAGCCTCGTCGTCCGACGCGATCCCGCGCAGAATGGCGCGGAGTTGTGCGATTTCCGCATGCAATGCCCGAGGATCGCCCGCCCGCTCCATACCGCCCTCCCGCGATGTCGAACAAATGTTCATACACTTAAAAGCCGGAAAGCGGCCAAGATGGACAAATCTTGGTAATTCTACACAACTTTTCCGTGCAAACTTTCTATAACGAAGTATCAAAACGCGTTAGAGTGCAGCCTAACAGTTGACACCATGATTTTCGTGCAGTACAGTATCGGTCAAGAGTACTGGAAGCGTTGAACTCGTACCCGCAATCTGGTCACCTCGGTACGGGGGAGCAAATGGTGAAACCGGCCACCGCGCATCGCGGTATTGGTCGGTTTTTTGTTTTGCCCGCGCCGCGCTGATGACAGTGACGGTGGAGGTAACAGGTGGGAATGCATCGCCGAGCCGCGCGACATCGGCGGCGATGCCGGAGGAGGAAGAGGAATGTATCAGTCGGGTACACGGCGCGGGGCATTTCCCCGCCCCTCATTGCGCGAGCGCAAGAAACTGCAAACGCGGTCGGCGATCATCAATCGCGCGGTCGAACTCTTCAACACACAGGGGTTTTACAACACCTCCATTGACGATATCGCCGACGCGGCGGATGTCAGCCGCGGCACCTTTTTCAACTATTTCGGCTACAAGGAAGCGGTGATTGTCGAGTTTGGGCGCGATCTGATGATCGCCCTCACCGCGCAGGTGGACGCGCAGATCGCCGAAAATATCAGCGCGGAGCGGATCATCTACCGCATCTGGCTCGAAGTCCGCTCGCTGCTGGAAGAGCACGGCGAGGCGGTCGTCGTCCTCTCACACGAACTCTTGAACCCCGAAGTGGAGCGCGCGGTGCGGGCGGCGCAGGCGTTCACGCTCGCCGAACTGATCGAGAAGGTCACGGCGACCGGACAACGCGCGGGCCGCTTCCGTTCCAGCCTCAACGCGGGGCAGTTCGGGCAGTTGGTGGCGAATCTGATCGTCGTCAGCGTCGCCACGCAATATCGCACGAACGATATGGAAGCGGCGGACGCCTACATGCGCCAGAGCCTGAATGTCATCTTTCACGGCGCGATACCCGAAGGCGTGGCGCGCAAGGACGACTGGACTAAGTAGGGTAACAAGGCGAAAGTAACAAGTAACAAGAAGATGCCTGAATCCCTCGTTACTTGTTACTTATTGCTCATTGCTCCGCAGCCAGCAACCCGGCGCAGGTCAGGGCTTCCTGCCAGACGTGCCCGGAACTCTGGACATGCCACCACGCCGACAGCACAGCGCGGACGATGCCCCAGCCGCGCACACGGGCGCGATCGAGCGTCAATTCCTCGGCCAGTTGATCCACGCGGCGGGCGAGAATGCGCCCCGGATGCGGCGCGTCGAGCAGGTGCGGCTGGGGATTGTAGAGCAGCGCGCCCGTCTCGTATGCCGGTTCGCCCGCCAACCCCTTCGGATCAATCGCCAGCCACGGTTGCCGCGCTGCCGCGAGGATATTGTCGTAGTGAAGATCGCCGTGCAGCAGGATCGGCGCGGGCGTGGAAGCGGTGAGCGCGGGGAGCAGCGTTTCCACTTCTTCGATGAGCGCCACGGGGAAAGGGCCGGTGCCGCCGCGATAGTGGGGGCGCAGCAGCCGCAGATCGGCGTTCCAGTCCGCCATCGTCTGGAATGAATCGCCCGGCAAGAGTGGCCGCCACACCTGCCGCATGACGCTGGCGGCGATGGACGTTGCGCGCTCGTCGTCCGCCACGGTGGTCAGGGTCAGCGGTGTGCCGGGTTCGCACCGCTCAAGCAGCAACGCCGCGTTCCGTGGATCGCTGGCGAGGAGCCGCGCGCTGCCCCGCCCATCGAAACGCCGCAGGGCGGCCACCTCCGATGCGAAGCCACCCTCGGGCAGATGGATTTTGAGCATCGCTGCTGTGCCATCGGTGCGACGCGCGTTGACGACATAGTTGTACGACAGCGGCGCGGCTGGCGCGCCAAGCGTCAGCCCCCACCGCGCCGCGCAATCGTCGAGGATCGTCGGCAAGCGGTCCAGCCAATCGCGGCCGGCCGCTCCGGAGCGGGCAGCCGTCGCGCGGGAGAACGCATCGGAGATGATGACCATACGGATTGGTTCCCGTTCCTCCCCCACAAACATATCACAGGGTTGCATCGGACAGCGTATATAAAGAGAGACGCCCCGGGAATCTTCCGGGGCGTCTCGTTGCTCAGCTAGCGGCTTACGTATGGCCCTGGTCGTGCGGTACCGCGATCGTCACGACGGCGGTCGCGCTGTTCCCTGCATTGTCTGTCGCCTTGTAGGTCAAGGTATAGACCTCATCTTTGTTGGCAAGCACCGTCCCACTCGTACTCGCCGTCCCGACTACGAAGCCCTGAATGTCGGTGGGGTCGTCGCTTGCCGTCGCGGAAACGAGAACGACGTTTGCGATCCCGGCGCCGCTATCGCTGGTGGAGACTGCGACACTGACATTCACCGGCTTATGGTTCGGCGGCCAGACGCTCGAAGGGGTGGCGACCGCCGTGATCTTCGGCGCGGTGGTGTCTATCTTCACCGTCAAGGTCTTCGCATCCTCGACATTCCCCGCCTTATCAACGGAGGAATACGAGATTGTGTGCGTGCCATCACCGGAGACGGTGAAGGGGGCGCTGTACGGTGCAGCGGGGGCGCCGTCGAGGCTGTAGGCCGTTGTCGCGACTCCTGAGAGGGTATCCGTTCCGTTCAACGTCACCGTGACCGGGGCGTTGTACCAGCCGTTGCCATTTGCCGCCCGATCGGGCGTTGCCGTGGTCGTCGGCGCGATCGAGTCAATCTTCAGATCGAGCGTCTGCGCCGTCTCGGCGTTACCCGCCTTGTCCACCGAGGAATAGATGAGATGGTGGGGGCCATCGCCGGAGATGGTGAACGGGGCGGTATAGGACGTCGCCGCGCCGCCGTCGAGCGTGTAGGTCGTGGAAGCGACATCCGCCGCGCCATCGGGGTCGGTGGCGGTCAGCGTCACGGTCACCGGACCTTTGTTCCAGCCTGCGGCATTGGCGGACGGCGTGACGGCGGCCGTCGTTGTCGGCGGCGTGGTATCGCAGCCGGTGACAGTGACCTGGGCCGTGCTGAAGTCAGCGAACCCCACCGCATCGGTCCAGGTAAGCCTGGCCGCCTGATGGATCGGCACGGTGCCGCCCGTGGTAGCGATATGCTGGAGTTGGTACGTGACGGTGACGGTTTCGGTCGCGAGTTGATCCAGCGTCCAGGAGACGGTGTTGGCGGTGTGACTTGCCGTGCCGCTGGAGGCCGTCGCGCTCGTCACCGCGAAGTCCGGCGTCGTCTGCGCGCTGTAGTTGAGGTTCTTGGCCGCCGGGCTGATGATGTCCGCGGCGATATGCGAGAGCGTCGTCGCCAGCGCCGTGTAGTCGGCGACCGGGAAGGCGTATGCCGGCGTCGAGGAGAGCAGGTTGATATTAGCGACGGAGATGTTCTGACCGACGCCGACACCAAAGAGCAGATCCCCCGCCGTCTTGAGGCTGGCCAACTCCCCCGGCGTCTGGCTAACGTCCACGTTCCAGTCGCCGTCGGTGATCGTGATGATGATCTTCGTCGCGCCGGACCGACCGGAGGCGGTGAGCATATTCTGCGCGGCGACGAGGCCGCCATAGGTATTGGTGGCGCCGCCGCGCTGATAGACGCCATTGAGGCCGTTCAAAAAGCTGGCCTGAGTGTATGAGAAATTGACACCGGTCCGCGCATCGCCAGAGAACTCCACGAGGCCCACCCCAAAGCGAGTCGGGCCGAAGGTGAGACCGCTGGCCATCTGGGCGATTGCCTGCTTATCCTTGGCAAAATCGCTCGCTGAGATGCTTCCTGACTCATCCATCAGGAAGACGAGATCTACCTGCGGACCCGACTGCGTCACATTGTGTCCGTTAATCGTCAGCGTGACGGCCGTCGTCCCCGCGCACGAGAGCGGATCGGGCGAGGCGGCCAGCGTTGCCGCGACTGGCGGCGGATCGGTTGCCCCGACCGCACTCCCGCCGACACCGGCCAGCAACATGAGCATGAGCGCGCTCAGACTCAAAACCCGCAGCAAGACACACCGAAATAACCGCATAACGTTCCCCTCCCCGACAAACAATGGCCCGCGATTCGCGCCATCCGACTCGCTGTCGTATGAGAAAAGACTACAAGTACATATCTGCCTTGTCAACATAATAGGATCAGAGCGCAAAATAGACGCATCGACTGAATCACTCGCGTGCTATTTCCACACGCTCTTTATCGGCATTGCGGACATAGGGCGGAGAGAGAGCAGGAGGAGCCATCCCAATCGGGATGACCCCTCGATACTGAATTAGGGGAATCTTTGCCACGAACTACTGCAAAGCGTAGGTGACAGTGACGGTGACGGTGACGGTCGCTTCGCCCGGCTGAATCTGTGTGGGTGGTGGAGCGGCGGCGCCGGAAGCAGGCACGGCAGCGGCAACCGGGACCTCACGCGGGGGCGGTGGCGTTACGGACTGATCGCTGACCGTCATAACGGCACCAAGTTTCGCGCCGCCCGCCTGTGCGAGGGCGTCCGCCTTCGCTTGCGCGTTCTTCATCGCGGCGTCGCGGGCGACCGCCCCTGCCTGCTCCGGGCTGGCGAGGGTGAAGAGGATGTTGCCGATGTTATTCGCGCCTGCCTGCACCGCCGCGTCAATGATCGGCCCGACTTTGTTCGGGTCCTTGTCCAGGCCGCGCACGGTGGCATTGACCGTATTTGAAACGCGATAGCCGCTGACGACGGGCGCTTTGTCCTTCGGATAATCATAGATCGGCTGCACGGAGTAGCCGCTCGTCTGTAAATCCTTGTTGCGGTCCAACCCGCTCTTGACGAGTGCGGCGATGATCGTGTCCGTCTTCCGCGCAACCGTGCCCTGCACTTCGGTGAGGTTCGGTCCCTGCTCCTGCACGCCGACACTGAAGCGGGCGATGTCCGGCGCAATCGTGGCGATGCCGGTGCCGCTCACCGAAACGGTGCGCTTGTCGGATGCCGTGGAGAGCGTCACGCTCTGGTTGTAGTTACGACTGACCGCGACGATCGAGAGCGTCGCCGCGACGAGGGCGAGGATGAGGGCGGCCGTCGCCGCGATGAGACCGAGAGCTGCGCGACGCATGGGTCATACCTCCTGACGAGTGGAGAACGGAGCGCGTGGAACCACGAAGCTTACCGGCGACACCGGCTGGAGAGGAGACGATAGCCCACCCCGGAAGGTTCCATTCGGTACGGAGCATTGCCGCTCAGCCGCGCCGCGTTTTCGCGCGCCAGCCAGCCACCGCGAGCGCCAGCCCCGCGAGGGCAAGCAGCGCCAGCAGGATTTCCCCGCCGCGCACGAGGGCGACCGGCACGCGATGCGTCTCCTGAATCACCGTCGCGCCACCGAGCGGCGACGCACCGATAATGGGCGGGGGCGGCGGGACGTTCGCGACAATCGTCGGCGTCGTGGGCAGGGCGATGGAACTCGCGGCGAACGAACCGACCGTCGGCGTGAGGGGTGGCACCGTGTTGATGATGCCGCCCGCTGCCGTCGGTGCGATGGCCGCCGCGGCAACTGAGGGCGCGTTCGGGCCGCGCACCGATGCGGCGGAGCCTGCGGCAGTCGTACCGGGCGGTATGGCCGCTGCTCCGGCCGGTGCAGGGAGTGCCGCGGTCGGGATCGCGGCGGGTGCCGCGGTTGGCACGGCGGGCGCGACGGTCGCGCGAGTGACGGTCGCATCGGGAACGGATTCGGTGATCGGTCGCGGCGTCATCCGCTGTTTCATACTGAAGGCACCCGTGGCGAGATCGCCGGCAATCAGCGCGAGGCAGAGTACCGCGGCGACGGCGCTCGCCGCGGCAATGGTGGGAAAGAGGCGCGTGATCCATGCCCCGCGCGCCGGGCGGATCGCTGCCGCCTGCTCCGGCGTGAGAATGAAGGTGCGACGCGGCGCGGGCTGCGGTAACTCACGCACGAGCGCGACGGTGGCACGGAGATCGGTGGCGCGCATCCGCACAGCGGGGTCAGCGGCGATTGCCGCTTCCACAGCGGCACGCTCGGCGGGCGACACCGCTCCATCGAGCCAGGCGGAGAGCAGTTCGTCATCAATTGGTGGGGGCATTCCCCCGGTCAGTAATGCCATGATACGACCCTCGTAACAATTTCTCTCCGCGCGTCGCAGCCCCCAGCCGCTCAACGCACCGGCCATCACTCACGGGCCGTCGGAGAAAGAACGAAGATAGTCCGCGAATTGTTCCTGCCCGCGTATCACCTCTCGCAACGCGAAGCGCGCCCGGCTGAGCCGCGACTTCACGGTGCCGAGCGCGACGCCCATGATCGCCGCTGTCTCCTCGTAGGAGTAGCCCTGCACATCGCAGAGCACGACGGTCAGTTGCTGATCGTCCGGTAATTGCGCGAGCGCGCGTTCGAGCAGCCGCCCGAGTTCCGCTTGCGCCGCGCGGGTACCCGGATCATCCGGCGTGGCGACACTACTCCAACGCGGCTCGGCCTCGAACACCTGATCATCGAGGGAATCGGCGACGCGGCGAGTCGCGGAGCGGAGCATATCGTAGCAGCGATTGGTGACAATGCGCATCAGCCAGGCGCGGAAGGAGCCGCCCCGGAAGGTATCCAGTGCGCGATAGGCCTGGATGAAGGCATCCTGCGTCGCATCCTCCGCCAGTTCGGGCCGCCGCAGAAGCCGGAGGGCGACGGCATATGCCTGCCGCTCATACGTGCGTACGAGGCGATTATAGGCGTCGAGGTCGCCATGTTGCGCGGCATGGACGAGCGCCTCATCGTCGCCGAGCACGGGCGCGTCCCCATGCGGCGCGGAAGGGCGAGCACGGCGCCACGACATACGGACGCGCGCCTACACGCGCATCGCGAGCAACGCCCGCATGATGCCCGTCGGCGCCCGGTGCGCCGTTCCCTCGCTCGCTGCCATCACCCCGCGCCCCCTTCCCACTCGCGCGATCATTCATGGTGAGTATCGCATGGTGGCGAACGGCGGGGAAGTAGGCAGAACCGGCGCGCCAATAACCGATTCCTGAGCGCGCCCGCACCGTATGTACTCTCCGCAAATACACGGTATTGGTAGTATTGCCTACTCTCTGCTACACTCTTATGACAAACTGGGGGGTTTGTACGACACAAAAAGGGGAAGGTACATGATATATCAGCGGCGTCTCCGTAGACAATTCTGCATGGTGGGTCTTGGGATGGCTCTCGCGCTCGTGTTCGCCCTGCCAACGTGGGTGGCTGCGGATACGACGCCGATCACGGTCGCGGTCAATGCGCCCGTGACCTTTACCGGCACGGGTTTCGCCCCGAATGAATCGCTCGCGATCTGGGAGACCAGCACGGATGGTACCTCGACTCCGCAGGGGCAGGGAATCATCCAGGCTGATGGGAACGGCGGCTTCACGACGAACGTCACCTTCCCCTCCGCAGGCCAGTGGACGGCAACCGCGTACAGCGTCAACACCCAGAAAACGTTCACTAGCACCTACACGGTTGGCACGGCAGCGGGTACGACCGGCACGATCGCATCAGGCTCACCGGCCACCGGGACGCCGGTCGGTGTCGGCGTGTCCACCACCTTTTCCGGCAGTGGATTTAACGCGAACGAAGTCATCTCGGTCTGGGAGACCGGGCCGGATGGCAAGACGGCGGCGCTCAGCGGCATCCAGGCAGACAATACGGGCGCGTTTACCGATCTTGTCTCGTTTCCCGCCGCAGGGCAATGGCAAGTCACCGCCAAGGGCACTGTGAGCCTCCATCAAGTCATTAGCCCGTTCGCCGTCGGCACGACGAGCGCCGTACCCGCTACGACCACGGGAACGACGACCACGGGTACCGTCGGTGGGGCGGGGTTCAACGGGACGCCCGCGAGCATCGGGGTAGCCGTGACGTTCTCCGGCAGCGGATTCAATGGGAACGAGCGGATTTCGCTCTGGACGACGGCGCCGGATAGCACGACGGCGGCGCTCAGCGGCATCCAGGCCGATAGCGCCGGTGGTTTCACGACGTCTGTGACCTTCCTGACGGCGGGGAACTGGCAAGTCACCGCGCAAGGACATGACTCCACGCATCAAGTGATCGGTCGCTATGCCGTCACCGATTCCTCGTCAACCGCGGTCGTGACATCGCCGTCCGCCCCATCTACCTTCACGTCACCCAATGATGTGCCGCTAAATGCGACGACCGGCACGACCGTCACCTACATCGCGACGGGCTTCAATGCCGGGGAGTATGTCGCCGCCTGGGTCACACCGCCCGATGCCACCGCACCCGTGACGGCGCTGGACAAAGCCCAGGCATCGTCAACAGGCCGGGTGGCCATCTCGACTTCGTTCCCGACCGCGGGATTGTGGCAAATCACGCTGCGCGGATACGACTCCGCTCACCAGGTGATCGGGAAATATCAGGTAACGGCGCAGACGTAGCGAGCGAGAAGTAACAAGGAGCAAGTAACAAGCAACAAGGAGGGATGCGTCGCTCTTGTTGCTTGTTACTTGCTCCTTCTCGCTCGTTGCTTGACCAGGCAAAGGAAACGCCCCGGCATCATATGGCCGGGGCGTTTCCTTTGGTCAGTATCGCGCTGATTAGAAGCGGCGGCTGGATGGTGTGTAGTCGCTGTACTCTTCCATACCGCTGACATCGCCCCAGTCCTCGGCGACGGCGCCTTCGGCGCCACCCTCAACCGTGACGTTGCGGGCCGCGGGGCCTTTCTGCGTGTCAATCGTATCGAGCGCGACCCGATCACCCTCGCGCAGCGTGCCGCCACGGATGTGATCGCGATGGACGAAGACGTCCTGCCCGCCATCGAGCGTGATAAAGCCATAGCCCTTCTCCGGGGAGAAGCGCCGCACGACGCCCTTCAGGCCCGCCTCGCGATTGCTGGCGATGCCCTCGCGCATGACATTCGACGCCGCCGCGCCACGCGGGGTTTCCGTCTCTTCGAAGGAGACCTTGTCACCCTCCGTCAAGATGCCGTCGAACGGTTCGCGCACTTCGCGCCGGTGGACAAAAAGATCGGCGCCGCCATCGTCCTGCGTGATGAAGCCGAAGCCCTTTGTCGGGTTGAACCACTTGACCGTACCTGTGCCCATGCCGTGCATTTCCTCCTGGCGCGCGAACCGTCCCCGCACCCATCACCATACCGAAACACCGATCTGCCGCATCCCAATACAGGAGACGCGCCTCTTAGCATAAACGGAATCGCCCCGGTGTCAAGACAAATCCTGAGAAATGAAACACGATTCCGGCGATTCCTATTCCCCGGCGCGTACGTTCACGCGATGAAAGCACATTCCCGCCCGAAAGCGCGACGAATCATCTGATTTTGCCCTTGACACGCCTATTGTTTAGTGCTAAACCATCGGTATGGATGATGCGATGCCGGGGGCGGGTACACGGGTCGAGAGGAGCGCCGTTCTGGCTTGGATGCGGCTGGCGCGTGTCTTTCAGAAGATGACGCGCGCCGCGACGGCGGAGTTCGCCCGCGACGGATTGACCGGGGCGCAATTCGATGTGATCGCCCAGCTTGGCCGGGGTGAGGGCATCACGCAGCAGGAACTGGCGAACCGGCTGCTCGTCACGAAAGGCAACATCTCGCAACTGCTCGACAAGATGGAGGAGCGGGGGTTGATCGCGCGCTGCCCCGAGGGGCGGGCAAATGCGCTCTCGCTGACAGCGGAGGGGAAGCGTCTCTTCGCGACCGTCGTGCCTGCCCACGAAGCGCGGATCATCGCCCGCTTCGGCGCGCTGCCGGCGGACGAGCAGCGGCAATTACTCCGCCTGCTCCGCCTGCTGGATCACGCGCTGGAATAAAATGCACCGCACTGAGTTTAGTCCTAAACATGACCGTGCGTGATGAAGGAGGGAGCAACCCAATGGACGCAGCCGCGCGACCGAGGCCCCTTTTCGGCCTCAATCTCCATCCTGCCGCCGCTGATGTCCGGCAGGAACGGGCGCTGGCCGAATATGTGGACGCAGCGGGGCTGGATTTCATCAGCGTTCAGGATCACCCCTACAAGGGCGATTTCCTCGAAACGTGGACGCTCCTCGCCGCATTGGGCGCGCAGACCGAGCGCGTCCGGCTCCTGCCGAATGTCGCGAATCTCGCCCTGCGCCCGCCGGCGATGCTGGGCAAAGCGGCGGCGACGCTCGATCTCCTGACGGGTGGGCGCGTCGAACTCGGCCTCGGCACGGGCGCATTCTGGGATGCGATTGCCTCTTATGGTGGGCCGCGCCGGACGCCGGGCGAGGCGGTGGGCGCGCTCGCGGAGGCAATTCCGCTGATGCGGCTCCTCTGGCAGCCCTTCGGCACGGGCGAAAAGGTCAATTTCGCGGGGCAACACTACCAATTAATGGATGCGGAACCCGGCCCCGCGCCCGCGCACTCGATTCCGATCTGGGTCGGCGCGCTCAGCCCCCGGCTCCTGAAGGTCACCGGGCGGCTGGCGGATGGCTGGATCATCTCCAGCCCGCGCTACCCGGCGGAAACGCTCGCGCCGATGCATGAAAGGATTGACGCGGGCGCGCGGGAGGCGGGGCGCGACCCCGCCGCGATCCGCCGCTGGTACAACGTCGCGGGGGAGATCGTCCCGCCTGGCCACCGCGCGACGACCGCGCCCCGCCCCGGCATCACGGTTGGGAGCGTCAATGCGTGGGCGGCGGAACTGGCGCGCTACTACCGGGACTTCCGCATGGACACGTTCGTCTTTCGCACGACGACAAAGGAGAGCGCGAGCCAGGCGCGGCTCTTCGCGGAGGAGGTCGTACCAGCGGCAAAGGAAGCAATACATGAGAGGGGCCGCATGTCGCCCGCCCCGTCAGGAGATCGTCCATGAGCACGCATGATGCGAGCGCGCAGTATATTCACCAATTCATCCCCGGTGTGGCCGGATCGCCGACACTGCTCCTGCTGCACGGCACGGGCGGGGACGAGACGGACCTCCTTGGCCTCGGCCACGCGCTGGACAGCGATGCGGCGCTCCTCAGCCCGCGTGGCACGGTGCTGGAGCAAGGAATGCCCCGCTTCTTCCGTCGCCTCGCAGCGGGCGTCTTCGATCGCGCCGACCTGATACGACGGACACACGAACTGGCGGACTTCGTTGCGGATGCCGCCGCGCGATACGGATTTGATCCACGGCGCGTGATCGCGGTCGGCTTCTCCAATGGGGCGAACATCGCGGCGAGTATGCTGCTGCTGCGACCGGAAACGCTGGCGGCAGCGGCCCTCTTCCGGCCGATGGTGCCGCTCACGCCGGAAACGCCGCCCGATCTCGCCCACCTCCCCGTCTTTATTGGGTCGGGGAGGCAAGACCCCATCGTGCCGGTGGACGAAGCGGAGCAGTTGGCGGCGCTCTTGCGGCACGCCGGTGCAGCCGTAACCATGCACTGGGAAACGGGCGGGCATGGCCTCACGCAAGGAGACCTCGACGCGGCGCGGAAATGGATGGCGGAGACGCGCCTCGCGATCTCCGCCGCAGTAGCGAGATAGCCTGACGCAGGCTTCATTGAGCAATCGGGACATATCGGAGGAACACCATGGAACTCAGCGGTATTCATCATGTGACGGCGGTGACGGGGGATGCCTCGCGCAACGTCGCCTTTTATACGCAGGCGCTCGGCATGCGCCTCGTCAAGAAGACGGTCAACCAGGACGACGTCTCGGCGTACCACCTCTTCTATGCGGACGGTGTCGGCAGCCCCGGCACGGATATGACCTTCTTCGACTGGCCGCAGGCCGGCCCGACGCGCCCCGGCGTCGGCACAACCACGACGACCGCGCTCCGCGTGCCAAGTCGCGCCGCCCTCGATTGGTGGGCGACGCGGTTGCATGCGTACGGCGTGCCGCACAGCGGCATCATCGCACCCTATGGCCGCGCCCGGATCGTCTTCACTGACCCGGAGGGTCAGTCCCTCGCACTCGAAGACGATGGCGGCGTATCCTTCGGCGGCGCACCGTGGATGGAGAGTGACGTTCCGCCGGAGATGGCGATTCGCGGCTTCGATTCCGTCTCGCTCGCCGTCCGCACGCTCGCGCCAACCGCGCGGGTGCTGACCGACATCCTCGGCTTTCGCGAGACCGACGCGTATGCTGGCAGCGACGGAAGCGAACGCGTCGTTGCCTTCGAGACGGGCACGGGCGGCCCCGGCGCGACGGTCTATGTGACGGAGCGGCCAACCATACCGTACGCGCAGGTTGGCATCGGCGGGGTGCATCACGTCGCCTTCCGCACGCCGGACGACGCGGAGCAGCACGCATGGCGGGAGCGGATCGCGGCGGCGGGCCTCCGTGTAACGCCGGAGATTGATCGCTTCTATTTCCACTCGATCTATTTCCGCGAGCCGGGCGGCATCCTCTTCGAGATCGCCACCGATGGCCCCGGCTTCGCGACTGATGAGCCGGTGGCATCGCTCGGCACATCGCTCGCTCTGCCGCCGTTCCTCGAAGGGCAACGCGCGGCGATCGAGGCGGGTCTGCGACCCATCACCCCGCCGGAACTCACCCCGACGCCCTGATACGAGCCAGCTCTCCCCGGCTTCGCTTTCATGGCACCGGGAATGCGGATGTCATGTTGCTGTTGATTGAGACTGCACCACCGTTGGTGTGGAATAAAAGGAGGTGTCCATGATCCCGTCCGGTTATCAAGACTTGCTCGAATCGAAGGCGCTCGCGGACATCGCGACAGTTGGGCCGCATGGCGAGCCGCAGGTGACCCCCGTCTGGTTCGGGTGGGACGGCACGCATGTTCGCTTCAGCCAGACGAAGACGCGCCAGAAGTACCGCAACGTCCAGCGCGATCCGCGTATCGCCCTCGCCATCGTGGACCCCGCGAACCCGTACCGCTACCTCGAAATTCGCGGTAAGGTCGTCGGCATCGAGGAAGACCCGAACCGCGACTTCATCAATTCGATGGCGAAGAAGTACCTCGATAAGGACGAATATCCCTGGCACCAACCCGGCGACGAGCGCGTCGTCGTGATCGTCGAGCCGGAGCACACGACGCAAATGGGCGGATAAACACGCCGCTGATCGTGAGGGTCCCTTTCCCGCTAGCGATGACGTGATACAAAGCGTAGGGACGAATGGCAAAGCCAGATACTGTGAAAGTCTCCCAGTGTGATAGTGTCGTTCGCCGTACGGCTGGCATCATGAAATCGCCGAGGGGAGTGTCATACGCAACTGCAGAAGAAATGCGTGCGGCTGCTGAAGAAGCAATCGCCGAGGATGCGCTTCGTCGGATGAATAATTGAGGGCCTTGCTCTTTTTTACGCCCCTGTCGCGCCTGCGTTTCACCACGTTTCGGTGATTTTCCGCAGGCCACGGGGTTGATCGGGATCGCCGCCACGCTGGCGGGCGAGATACCAGGCGAACTGCTGCATCGGCAGAATCGTCAGGAGCGGCGTGAGCATTTCCGGCCCCGCGTCCGGCAGCGGTAATCCGACCGTGCCGAGGCGTGCGGCGTCCGGGTCGCCGACGATCAGTGTGTCCGCCTCCCGCTCGCGCAGCCGTTCGAGGACGGGGCGGAGAGCCGCGCCGCCTGGCCCCGCCGGCACGATCGCGATCACCGGAAAACCGCGCTCGATCATCGCCATCGGGCCGTGCAGCAAGTCCGCCCCGGAAAAAGCGTGCGCGACGAGGTAACTGGTCTCCATCAGTTTCAGGGCGACTTCGCGCGCCGTCGGGTAGTTGTAGCCGCGCGCCGTCACGACGATCTGCTCCGCGAAGCGGTAGCGCACCGCGAGCGCCGCGACTTCCTCCTCCCGCACCAACACGGCCGCTGCCCGCGTCGGCAATGTCCGCGCCGCCGCGCCATCGCCCCCCGCAAGCGCCTCGATGAAAAGATAGAGTGTCAGCAACTCCGCCGTGTAGGATTTCGTCGCCGCCACCGCGCGCTCCGGCCCAGCGAGAATATTCAGATGGTATTCCGCCACCCCCGCGAGGGGGGCATCCGACGCGTTCGTGATCGCCACCGTGATCGCACCCGCCGCCCGCGCCCGCGTGACCGGGTCGAGCAGATCGGGCGATGAACCGGACTGGCTAATCGCCAGGACAAGAACATCCCGCAGGTCGGGGCGCGCATCGTAGATTGTCATGGTGGAGGGCGAGGCAAGCCCGGCAGGTAAGCCGAGCCGCGTCTCCACAAGATACTTCGCATAGAGCGCCGCGTGATCCGACGTGCCGCGCGCCACGAACAGCACGAAACGCGGCTTCCGGTCGGCAACTGCGCGGGCGACCGCATGGATCGGTGGCCACCCCTCCCGCAGGATACGAGCGAAGACCTCCGGCTGCTCCTTGATCTCCACCGCCATTAGCGCCCCGTTCATACCGCTCCCCGCTCGTAGACGACTTCCCCGTTGATGATCGTCGCCCGCACAGAAAAATCGTTGTTGAGCAGCACGAGATCGGCAGCCGCGCCGACCGCGATTCGCCCGAGATTCTCCATGCCGAGCAGAGCGGCCGGTCTTTCGCTCGCCATGCGCAAGGCATCTTCCCGCGTCACATCTGCCCACTGCACCATGTTCCGCACCGCCTGATCCATCGTCAGCAGCGAGCCGGCGAGCGTGCCATCCGCGAGGCGCGCCGACAGACCGTCCACGATCACGTCCTGCCCACCGAGCGCATATCTACCGGGCGGCATGCCAGCCGCTGACATCATATCAGTGACGAGCGCGATCCGCTCTACACCCTTCGCGCGCACCGCGAGCCGGAGGCTGGCGGGGTGGGAATGAACGCCATCCGCGATCAAGCCAATTGTCACGCGGTCATCCACGAGCGCCGCGCCAATCGCTCCCGGTGCCCGATGCCCAAACGGCGACATCGCATTATAGAGGTGTGTCGCCATCCGCGCGCCCGCGTCTACGCCAGCGACGAACTGTTCGTACGTCGCATCCGTGTGGCCGAGACTGACGAGCACCCGGTGCTTGAGCAGTTTCTCGATCAACGCGAGCGCGTCCGGCCGTTCCGGCGCGAGGGTCATCAGGCGCGCGGCATCGCTTTCGAGGCAGGTGTCGAGCAAGCGGGAATCGGCGGACTCGATGATGTCGCGGCGGTGCGCCCCATGGCGCTGCGGGGAGAGAAACGGCCCCTCCAGATGCACGCCGAGTGGCCGCGCGCCGGGCGTAGCAGAGGCCGCTTCAAATGCCGCAATCGCCTTCGGATACGCCTCTGGCGGCGAGGTGATGACCGTCGGCAAGAATGCAGTAACGCCCGTTTCCGGTAGCCGAGCAGCAAGCGTGCGGATCGCCTCCGGGTCTTCCCCAACCTCGACACCGAAGCCGCCATTGACTTGCAGATCAATGAAACCGGGCGCGACAAATGCAGCCTCATACAGCGGGACGCGCCGCTCCCCACCCGTCGGTGCGTGCGTGATAGCCGCGATCCGGCTCGCCTCGATACGCAGATCACCCATTACGAACCCGCTACTGAGCAAAAGAGCGCCACGAACGACGAATGCGCTCACCGCTCCGCTCCCGTTAAGTGCATCGCGGCCCGCGCCGCACTGAGCGCGGGTTCCGCGACGAGCGCCACCTGCCCAACCGGTCGGCGGCGGAGGCGGCGGAGCACCATCGCCCGGAAATCCGCCTCGTGGATCAGCATGCCCCCGGCGAGCGCGATGGGCAGCCTGCCGTCCGGGAAATCGAGCATCGCGCCGACGGCGAACGCCGCCAGTGCCAGTTCTGCCGCCGCCGCGCGCACGATCCGCCGCGCGATCGCGTCTCCCTCGCGTGCCGCCGCGAAGACGAGCGTGGAGAGGCGGGCAATCTCGCCTTTGTCACCATCCGGGTAGACGTGGCTAATCATCGCGTCCGGTTGCGGCAACTGCCATGCCGCCATGATCGCCGGGAGGAGCACGGTTTGCGGTCCGCGCCCGTCCGCTGCCCGCGCCGCCGCTTTCAACGCCAGCCGACCGAGTTCGTAGCCGCTCCCCTCGTCGCCGATGATGTGACCCCAGCCGCCGGAGCGTGCCGTTGTGCCCGTCGCATCCCGCCCCATCGCA
>JAICJW010000029.1 GCA_025928215.1 Chloroflexia bacterium
AGGTAGACGTGCGCCTCGACGTGGCCCATGCGGCCGCGGAAGTTGCGATTGGTGGTGGAGACGATCACGTCCTGCTCGTCGGCGACGCCCATGTAGCCGCCGAGGCAGGGGCCGCAGGTCGCCGTGCTGAAGACCGCGCCCGCCGCCGCGAATTGCTCCGCCAGTCCCTCGTGCATCGCCTGGATGTAGACATCCTGTGAGCCGGGGATGACGATGCAGCGCACGTCGTCGCTGATCCGGTTCTCGCCGAGCACTTTCGCGGCCAGCCGGAGATCGGAAATCCGCCCGTTCGTGCAGGAGCCGATCACGACCTGGTTGATCTTTGTCCCCGCCATCTGGCTGAGCGGGAAGACATTGGCGGGCGAATAGGGCGCGGCGATCTGCGGCTCCATGTTCGAGACATCGAACTCGATGGTGCGCGCGTAGGTCGCGCCTTCATCCGCGACAACCGGCTCGTAGGGGACGTTCGTGCGGCTGGCGAGGTAGTCGCGCGTGATCTCATCGAAGGGGAGGATGCCGTTCTTGCCGCCCGCCTCAATCGTCATGTTCGTGATCGTCAGGCGGCCCTCCATCGGCAGATCGTGGATCGCGGAGCCGGTGAACTCGATCGCCATGTACCGCGCGCCATCGTCGCCGATCTCGCCAATCGTCCGCAGCACGAGGTCCTTGCCGCCGACATATTCCGGCAACCGCCCGTTGTAGACGACCTTGATCGTCTCCGGCACCTTTAACCACGTCATCCCCGTCGCCATCGCGGCGGCAATGTCCGTGGACCCCATGCCGGAGGAGAAGCAGTTCAAGGCGCCATACGTGCAGGTGTGGGAATCCGCACCGATGATCAGATCACCGGGGCGGCAGAAGCCTTTGTCCGGAAGGATGACGTGCTCGATGCCGCCCCGCCCGATCTCGAAGTAGACGCATCCCTCTTCTTTGGCGAAGGTGCGCATGATCTCGCAGTTCCGCGCCGCGAAGAGGTCCTTCGCGGGGGCGAAGTGCGACGGCACCATCACCACCTTCTTCGGGTCGAAGGTATGCGCGAGGCCCGTCTTCTTGAATTCGCGGATCGCGATGGGCGCCGTCACGTCATTCGCCATCACGAGGTCCACGCTCACATCCACGAGATCACCCGCCGCCACGCTCGGCATCCCGGCGTGGCGCGCAATAATCTTCTCCGTCATCGTCATTGCTCTCATAAGAATCTCACCCTCCATCGAAAGCAGGTAAACGGAAAACAATTGAACCGCAGAGACGCAGAGGACGCAGAGATAAGAAGAGAAAGAAAGAGAAGAAGCGCATTTCTTTCATTCTATTCTTATCGTCCTTTTTCCTCTCTGCGTCCTCTGCGTCTCTGCGGTTCATACCCGATTAAGCCAGTGCCGCCTGGTGGGCGGTGCGGGTGGTGCGGGCGGCGCGGGCGATGGCGGCGATGTAGGCCTCCGCGCTCCCGGCGAGAATGTTCGTGTTGAGGCCCTGGCCGCCGTAGACCTTGCCATCCTCCCCGATGATGCGGACCCGGACGGTCGCTTGCGCGTCAATCCCGCTCGTCACCGCGTCAACAATATACGACGCGAGTTTGTACCGCGTGTCGGTTGCTTCGTCTATCGCGCCGAAGAGCGCCTCGACGGGGCCTTTCGCGGTGATCTCCGCCCGATGCTCGACGCCGTCTATCGCAACCGTCACGCTCGCCGTGGCGCGTCCGGTCCCCGTATCAATATGCCACTGCTGGAGTTTGTAACCCTCCGGCGGCAGCGTTCGCTCATTTTCGATCAGGGCGATAATATCATCTTCGCTGACATGTTTCTTCTCATCGCAGAGGGCGATGAAGCGCTCGTACGCGCTCTGCGCCTGCTCCGGCGTCAGCGTATACCCCAGTTGTTCGAGCCGCCCGACGAAGCCATGCCGCCCGCTGTGCTTCGTCAGGACAATGGCGGAGCGTTCCCATCCAACCGACTGCGGTGTCATGATCTCGTAGGTCTGCTGGTTCTTCAGGATACCGTCCTGATGAATGCCGGAGCCGTGCGCGAAGGAGTTCGCCCCGACAATCGCCTTGTTCGGCTGCACGACGACGGACGATGCGCCGCTGACGATCCGGCTCGTGCTGACGAGATGTTCGGTGCGGATCGCGGTGTCGAGGCCACCGAAGGCATCGCGCCGCGTGCGGAGCGCCATCACGACCTCTTCGAGGGCGGTGTTGCCCGCCCGCTCGCCGATGCCGTTGATCGTGCATTCGACCTGCCGGACGCCCGCCTGCACCGCCGCGAGGGCGTTCGCCGTCGCCATGCCGAGGTCGTTGTGGCAGTGGGCGGACCAGATGACGCGGTCGCCGCCGGGTGTGTTTTCCATCAGATAGCGGAACAGGGCTGCCATCTCATCCGGCGTCGTGTAGCCGACGGTGTCCGGCACATTGATCGTCGTCGCGCCCGCGCGGATCGCCATGGTGAACATGCGGACGAGATACTCCTTCGGGGAGCGCGTCGCGTCCATCGCGGAGAACTCGACATTACTGGTGAACCGGGCTGCCTGTTTGATCGCCGCCTCGGCCATTTCCATGATCTGATCCTGGTCCTTGCGGTATTGATACTGGAGATGGATCGGGCTGCTGCTGATAAAGGTGTGAATGCGCGGTTCCTCGGCGGAGCGCAGCGCCTCAATGGACGCCTCAACATCAATCTTGACGGCGCGGGCGAGGCCGCAGACTGTCACGCCCTTCGCGCGCTCGGCGATCTGCCGTACGGCATCGAGGTCGCCGGGGGAGGCGATGGGAAACCCGGCCTCGATGATGTCCACACCGAGGCGAACGAGCGCGTCCGCGACTTCCAGTTTCTCATTGACGGTCATGCTCGCGCCCGGCGACTGCTCGCCGTCGCGGAGCGTCGTGTCGAAGATATAGACGCGCTTCCCGGCCTCAATAGCCGGGCTGGCTACGATAGACGGCTGAGGCTCGTTTCCGCTCGTACTCATGTGTGGCATCCTTCCCGGTGGCTTAAGTGTTCATCAACCTGTGATCGCTTAAGAGCGGCCCGTACCCGGGCCTCGTAAGGTCGCGGCGAAGGAGAACACTGCATCGCGATACCAACATCACTATTGTACTCCTCCTTTCCGCATCACCGACCGGATGCCACACAAAAAACCCGCCCCAACAAAAGGGACGGGCAGAAGAGGCTGCTCGTGGTACCACCCTCGTTGCCGCGCGTTGCGCACGGCCACTCGATTGACGCGATAACGGGCGTACCCGGTGGCGGCTACTGTCATTCACCGTCACGGCTCAGGGGCGAGATTCCGCGCATTCCGCCGCCAGGCTTCCACCACTCCCCGGCTCGCTACGGCGTTGGGCGTGCGTACTGCTCCCCGTCACTGCCAGCGGACAGCCTAGCAGCGTTCCGGCATGGTGTCAAATTGCGCCGATTCCGTTTTCGGCTTGCCCCCTATGCATTGTTTCTTTCTTACGGGCAGCGTCAGATGAGATGGCGATGCGCCAACTTGACAGAATGTGTATGATAGGGCCATCTTCCGCACAGGAACGCATGATGCGCTTCGAGGGGGAATCGCCATGAACGATCATCGCCGCCGGCGCGCGAACCGCTGGCTGGGCATTGGCACATCAGTCATTATTCTCGGCTTGATTACCGTCGCGATCGGTCTCCAGTCGGCACGGGTGCGGGGTCATATCCCGTATTTGAATCGCCCCGTCCCGACGGCGACCCCGGCGGGCGTTGTCCTCTCGCTCGGGCAGCAACCGGCGGCACCCGTTGTGGAGAGCGCGGCTGTCGCCGCATCGCCGACACCCGAACCGTCTGCGACCGTCGCCCCCACGCCTGCCCCGTCCGCTCCGACCGCCACAACCGCGCCGACGGTCGTTGCTCAGGCAGCCGCCTCGCCCACCGGCGCGGTGCTCCCGACCGTGACACCGGCCCCGACCGCGATTCGCGCCCCCGCGACTGTTGCGCCGACGGCGAAACCGGAGCAGATCGCCTCCGCGACCTTCCTCGAACCGATGTCTCACTGGTTTCAGGGATGGAATCAATGTGCCGAGGAATCCATCGCGATGTCGCTCTCCTATTTCGGCAGCAAACTGGACCCGAACACCGTCACCGCCTATCTGCGCCCCAATAACGGCGTCAAGGGGAGCAAGAACGTCGAGTCGAACCGGATCGTGGAGTATCTGCACAGCCAGGGGATGCATGCGGACGCCTATCATGGCGGCACGGTGGATCGCGTCAAGCGGCTCGTCGCGGTCGGCGTCCCGGTGATCGTCGGGCAGTGGCAGAATCGTACCGATCACGCCGGGATCGGCCACTGGCGCGTCGTGCGCGGCTACGACAACGCGAAGGGCGTCTTCCTCATCAATGATTCGATGGAGGGAGCGGCGGTGCCGATCTCGTACGCCGAATTCGACGATCTCTGGCCGGTGTACGATTACGTCTATATCCCCGTCTGGAACGACCGGCTCGCGCCGAATGTGCAGAAGGTGATGGGCGATGAGATGAACCTCACCGTCAACGTCGCGCAGAACATCACCTATGTACAGAATCGCATCGAGCAGCAGCCGACGAACGCCGAACTCTTCTTCGCCCTCGGCGGCGCGTACTTCCAGGCCGGGGAGTTCCAGAAGGCGGTGGACGCGTACCACAAGGCGCAGAGCATGGGCTTGATCCAGAAATACCCCTGGACGCTCTGGTATCAATCATGGCCCGTCACGGCGATGGTCAATCTCGGCATGAATAACGAAGCATTGCAGGTATCGCAAGAGAATATCCACTCGGCGGGCGTCTACGCGATCATGCACTACGAGCGCGGCATCATTTACGAGAAGCAGGGTGACACCGCGACCGCCAAACGCGAATATCAGATGGCCCTCGTGGACGACAAGAACTATAAAGAGCCGCAGGCCGCCCTCGCCCGTCTCGGGGGATGAAGGTCGAAGGTCGGAGTAGGGAGTTTCTTGGAACTCCGAACCTCACTTCGTGCTATGCTCTCCGCACGAATCGTCTTATCGAGGGGAGCGAGCGATGACGGAGCAGCAGAACGCGGCGATCAAGGACCGGGTGAAGGCGCAGTTCGCGGCGACGGCGGCGCGCTATGTCGTCAGCCAGGGGCACGCGAGCGGCGATGATCTCGCCCGCCTCGTCGCCCTCGCCGCGCCAACCGAGGACGATATCGCCCTCGACATCGCCACGGGCGGCGGGCATACCGCGCTCGCCGTGGCGAAGACGGCGGGAACGGTCGTCGCCTCCGATTTCACCCAGAAGATGCTGCTGACGGCGCGGGAGTTCATCTCCTCTAAGGGCATGGCCAACGTCATCTACGCGCTCGCGGACGCGGAGGACCTGCCCTTCGCGGATCATTCCTTCAGCCTCGTCACGACGCGCATCGCGCCGCACCACTTCCCCGATACGCGCTCCTTCGTGCATGAGGTCGCGCGGGTTCTCGAACCGGGCGGGCGGTTTCTCCTCGAAGACAGCGTCGTGCCGGAGGGGGAGGCGGGCGACCTTCTCAATCATATCGAGAAATTGCGCGACGGCTCGCATGTCCGCTCCGCGACCGAGGCGGAATGGCTCGCGCTCCTTGCCGGTGCCGAATTCGAGGTCGTCAGCGTCGAGGTGTACCGCAAGGAGCACGAACTGGAGCAGTGGATTGGCCGCGCGAACGCGAACGCCGACGAAGTGCGCAGCGCCTGGGCGAATGCCGCCCCCGCCACGAAGGAATGCTACGATCTCAAATACAACGCGGACGGCTCGGTCTATTCGTATAGCGACGACAAGGCCGTTATCCTCGCCCGCAAGCCGCTCTCGACGTATTAGGAAATGCCTGATGGGATGGGCTTCAGCATGAAGCCCGCCCCACCAGGAGAATGATCGGGGAGGACGCATGCGTATCGGAGTGACGTTTCCACAGAATGAGATCACGGCAGATCCGGTTGCCGTACGCGATTACGCGCAGGCGGCGGAGGGATTAGGCTACACCCATCTGCTCGCCTACGATCATGTCGTCGGCGCGGACATCACGAACCGGCCGGATTGGCGCGGGCCGTATACGACCGCGAGTCTCTTCCACGAGCCGTTCGTTCTCTTTGGCTACCTCGCGGGGCTGACGACGCGCCTGGAGTTCGTGCCGGGTGTCATCATCCTACCGCAGCGGCAGACCGTGCTCGTCGCCAAGCAGGCGGCGGAAGTGGATGTGCTGACGGGCGGGCAGTTCCGGCTCGGCATCGGCATCGGCTGGAACGAGGTGGAGTACGAGGCGCTGAATGAGGAGTTCCGCAATCGCGGCAAGCGGAGCGAGGAGCAGATCGCCGTCCTTCGCGCGCTCTTCACGGACGAGGTCGTCACCTTCCATGGCAAATGGCACCATATCGAGGCGGCGGGCCTTAACCCGATGCCGGTGCAGCGCCCGATCCCGATCTGGATTGGCGGCAGTTCCGAGGCGACGCTGAAGCGTGTCGGCGAGATGGGCGATGGTTGGTTCCCGCAGCGCCCGCCGGATGAGACGGCGCGCGAGATGGTCGAGAAGACACGGGAGTACGCGCGGGCCGCCGGGCGCGATCCGGCCGCTATCGGCTATGAAGCGCGCGTCAGTATCGCTGGGACGACGCCGGACGAGTGGGCGCGGCAGGTCGAGGGCTGGCGCGCGATTGGCGCGACGCACCTGACCGTCAATACGATGAAGGCCGGCCTGAACACGCCGCAGGAACATATTGACGCGATCCGTCGCTTCAAAGAGGCCGTCGGCGCATGACGACGCCCGGCATTCTCTGCGTTTTCGCGCACCCGGACGATGAGTCGTTTGGTATGGGTGGCGCGCTCGCGGGGTACGCGATGCGCGGCACGCCGGTCGACCTGCTCTGCGCGACGCGGGGCGAGGCCGGGCAACTCGGCGATCCGCCCGTCACGACGCAGGAGCAACTCGGCGTGGTGCGCGAGGCGGCATTGCGTGATGCCGTGCGCGTCCTCGGCTTTCGCGATCTCTCTCTACTCGATCATCATGACGGCCAACTGTCTGACGTGCCATACGAGACGCTGCTTGGTGAAGTGATGGACGTGATACGGCGCGTGCGCCCGACGACCGTCATCACGTTCGGCCCCTATGGCATCTACGGGCACCCGGACCATATCCGCATCGCTGCGGTGACGCGTGAC
Organism: Chloroflexia bacterium; assembly: GCA_025928215.1. Classification (GTDB taxonomy): domain Bacteria; phylum Chloroflexota; class Chloroflexia; order Thermomicrobiales; family JALYUS01; genus JALYUS01. Next base: position 7,137 of record JAICJW010000029.1, read on the forward strand.
GCGTTTGCCCGGTTGCGGGATGCGCTCCCGGAACTGCAACGGCTCTATTACCCGGCTGTCCCCCGCCAGATCGCCGAAGCATCGGGCCGCGAGATTCCCGGCGTCGAAGGGACGCCGAACACAGAAATCGCTTCCCCTCCGGAGGCGCTTGCGGCGCAGATTGCCGCTCTCGCTTTCCATGCCGAGACACAACTGGACGCGCGCGGCATGCGCGAGCGGCTGATCGCGCAGCGGCCCACGGTCGCTTATCTCTATCGCGCGGAGCCGCCCCTTCCGGAAGGGGCGGTTGACCGGAGCCTGCTACCGTGAGCCTGCGGACCAACTACCACACACACAGCCGCTACTGTGACGGCGAGGGCGAGATTGTCGAGTACATCGAGGCGGCTATTGCGGCGGGGTTGGATTCGTACGGTGTCACCAGCCATGCGCCGGTGCCCGTGCCGATGCGCGACCCGTGGATGATGCGGCTCGATGACCTCCCCACGTACTGCGCGGAGGTGCGCCATTTGCGCGAGATATACCGCGACCGCCTGCCGATCTTCCTCGCTCTCGAACTCGATTACCTGCCCGGCATGGACGCCTTCTATCGCGCGCGGATCTTCCCGCACAATTTCGATTACTTCGTCGGCTCCGTCCATTTCGTCGGGGCGGATGAACAGGGCATGCCGTGGGAGATAGACGAGAGCGCGGAGCGGTTCGCCGCCGGGCTGGAAGGCGGCTGGCAGGGCGATGTGCGCCGCGCCTTCGAGGCGTATTTCGCGTTGCAGCGGCAAATGGTCGGTACGCCCGGTGTTGAGATTGTCGGCCACATGGACAAGATGAAGATGTGGAATGGCGGCGACCGCTACTTCCGCGAGACGGATGGCTGGTACGTCGCGGCGATAGAGGAGACATTGCGTGCCTTCAAAGCGGGCGGTCTGATCGTCGAACTCAATACCTCCGGCCTCCGCAAAGCGATTGCCGCTCCCTTTCCCAGCCCGTGGGTGCTCGCCCGCTGCCGCGATCTGGACATCCCGATCACCGTCACGGCGGACACCCACATGCCCGCCGATGTCGCCGCCGGTTTCACCGAGGCGGCAACGATCCTGCGCGATCTCGGCATCACGCACGTCATCGCGCGCGACGGTGATCGCTGGATGCCGCGCCCGGTGGATTGAAGTGCTTTGAGAGGAGATAGCCGAGATCAGTGGCCGGTCGGTGGGTTGTCGTCAGCGTCAATAACATCGTGCGACCTTTGCCAGTGCGGTATTCGAGGGGCAATCGGGAAGGGTGTTTGCCGCATATGCCCCCGATATGTATACCATACCGGGCCGCTCACTTCCCCTGCCTGCCACGGCATCGAAAATGCATCCCTCACGTGGTGAGGGGCGTGATAAAGAGTGTGTATCGTTCGCCCCTCCAGGGCATGAGGCGTGGAGACCGTGCAAGTTTCAGATCAACAGCGAATCGGCGAGCGATACGAATTGCGGCAGTGCATCGGCATTGGCGGGATGGCGCGCGTCTATCTCGCCTATGACCACCTGCTGAATCGCGAGGTCGCCGTCAAAATCCTCACTCCGGCGCTGGCGGCTGATCCACTCTTCGTCGAACGGTTCCGGCGCGAAGCACAGGCCGCCGCCGCGCTCAATCACCCGAATATCGTGACGATTTACGATACTGGCACGACTGACGATACCTACTACATCGTGATGGAATACGTGCCAGGCCCGAATCTCAAAGAGACGATCCGCGCGCGTGGGCCATTGCCGGAGAGTGAAGCGTTGCCGATCGGCGCGCAAGTCGCCGCCGCGCTAGGGGCGGCGCATGCCCATCACCTGATCCACCGGGACATCAAGCCGCACAATATCCTCCTCAGCCCGGAGGGGAATGCGAAAGTGACGGATTTCGGCATTGCGCGGGCGGCGGGCGCGTCCCAGTTGACGGCGACGCAAACCGTCATGGGTACTGCGCATTACCTCTCCCCGGAACAGGCGCTCCATCAGCCGCTCGACGGCCGTTCCGACCTGTATAGCCTCGGCGTTGTTCTCTATGAGGCGTTGACCGGGCGGGTGCCATTCGAGGGGGATTCGCTCGTCGCGGTGGCGATGCGTCAGGTGCATGACCCGCCGCCGCCGATGCGCCAGATCAACCCGGGCATCTCCCCGCGCGCCGAGGCGGTCGTCATGCGCGCGCTGGCGAAAGACCCGGCAGACCGCTATCAGTCCGCTGCGGTGATGGGCACGGCGCTCATGGAGGCGAACCGCACACTCCATCCCCCGGCAGGTGGGCCGACGCAAACCCTCTCACCCGTCGTTGAAACCGCCACTTTGTCTCCGGTACGTCCGCCACGTATCCCACCTACCCTGCCGATAGCAGAGGGACGACGCCCGCGCCGCTGGCTCATTCTCCCCGCAGTCGTCGCCCTCTGTGCGCTTCTCGTGATGATCGGGCTTTTCGTGCTCCACTCCGCCGGGAGGGAGAATGGGCCGCCGCCGCCGACACGCATCGCGACCGGCCCGCAGTCCTCCGCGATCACTGTGGCAACGGTTTCACCGACGCCCGCGCCATTGCCGACAGTAACGCACGCGCCGCAGATCGTTCCGACCGTCGTCCCCACCGTTGCCCCGACGATCGCGCCCACCAGTGCGGCCACCGCTCCGCTCCCTAGCCCAACGCCATTGGCCGCGCCTACGGCGACGGCACCGCCCGCACCGACCGCGACCACCGCTGCGCCAACCGGGACGCCCCCCGCCGTGGCAGGGGGTGCGAGCAGCCCGGCCCAGGCGGTGCAACTCTTCTATCAATATGCGGGGCAGCATCAGTTCGATGCCGCCGCGCAACTCTGGACCGCGCAGATGCGGGCGCAATTTCCGCCGGAAGGGAACATCAACGGCCACTTTGGGCAGGATCAACGCATCGAAGCGACGGTCGGGAACGTCACGATGACGGGGGAGAATCAGGCGACGGTCGCCGTTGATGTCACCGAGTTTAGAAGTGATGGCACCGTGCGATCCGTTGGCTCATGGCAGGTCGTGCGCGGGCCATCGGGCTGGCTCCTCGCTCAGCCGAATCTGCGTTCGGCATAAGCAGCGTTAATCGTGAAAGGAGATCAGGTATCGCTCGTGGCAGGCGGCGCATTCTCGCGCCCATCGAGCGAATACGCCCCCGGCCCCGCGAGCGCGAGCGTCGCCGCGGCAATTGCGAAGAGGAATGCCATCTCATACCCGCCCTGTCCGTGGAAGCCCGTCTTCCAGTGTGCCTTGCGGATTGCGACCAGCATATTGAAGAGCACCGCCGGTGCGATAAGCCGCGTCTTGAAGCCGAGCGCGAGCGCCAACCCGCCGCCGAATTCCGTCAGACCGGCGGCGAGGGCGGCCTGCTGGGGCAGGGGGATGCCCATTTTCTCCAACCCGCCGCTGAACGCGGTGATACCGCCCCGCTCGACGGTCGCGGGGAAGTTGGTGCCCATCGCTCTGGTGAGCGCGGCAGGTGGTGTCTTGCCAGGGCCACCGAAGAGTTTCGGGTAGCCGTGGCTCACCAGGGCGGCACCCACACCCAAGCGAAGGAGCAATAGTCCCGCATCAGTCAGTATCACCTCACGCTTGCCGGTTCCGTTCACGCGTCACCTCCATCACCGTGAATACTCGACCTCGATCGTGCTTCGCCGCTCAAGAAGCATGCCAGGCGCGTCGGAGCAACCCTGGCCATGATCTATCCGGCACCTCTTCGGTATCGCTTCGGCGGACAGATACATCGCGTTCACGCGCCGCGTTCATCCAGGAAGTCGGCGAGATCAAAATCGCCGGGAGAACGCCCGAATTCGGTGAGCATTTGCGCCGCCTCTCCACGATGCAGCGTCCCGTGGGTGACGACGTGGACGATCCGTGTCCACAGCGGTGCGGTGCCTGCGACGCCGTTCTGCAAGATGTAGGTATGTGGGCGATCGAGGTCATCATCCGTCAGTGTCGCCAGATAGGAGCGGAGTTCGGCCTCGTCGTGCGGCCACCGTTCGCGGAGTGCAGCCAGCGTGGGATAATCCGCAGGGGTCGGATCCGGGCGCGGTGGTATCCCCTGCCAGCGATACAACCAGTAGCGCTCCCCCGCGAGGATATGCACGAGCGTCCCGCGCAGGCTTCCCCACGGAAAGCGCGTCGGTGCCGTGAATTGCTCATCGGTGATGCCTGCCGTCGTGTGTAAGATATGCTTGGTCGCCCAATAATTGTAGTCGTAGAGCGTTTGAATGTCCGCGACACGCATCGGTTCCTCCCCAGACCGTCATCGTTCTTGACAGCATAGCGCCAAATCCGTGCGCACTTGCAGCGCTGCCGAGACGACCACGATGGACCGACGAACGTCGGCATATCCGGTTCGCCACCGTCTGTAAAGCGATGACGACTCGGTGTGCGCCGGAGGGTCTGCGGTCAATTGGCGGGAGGGGTTTGCTCTTTCTTCTGGAAATTGAGCGCGGCGGAGTTGATGCAGAATCGCTGCCCGGTCGTCTCTCGCGGCCCGTCATCGAAGACGTGCCCCAGATGCCCGCCACAGGTAGCGCACAACACCTCGGTTCGCCGCATACCGAAACTCGTATCCTCGTGGAACTCAACGTTCCCGGCGATAGAGCGGTCGAAACTCGGCCAGCCACAGTCACTGTCGAACTTCGTGTCCGAAGAAAAGAGCGGGGTGCCGCACGCGGCGCAGGTGTACATGCCGCTATCGTGGTTGAGGTAGAACTGCCCGGTGAACGGTCGTTCCGTCCCCTTCTGACGGAGCACATGATATTGCTCGGCAGTGAGGTTCTCTCGCCAGTAGCTGTCCGGTTTGTTTTTTACGTCATCTTCCATGGCAGGAGTATACCACGAAAGACGAGAGCCGGTATGATGCACCGAACAACACGACGCATACGATGAGAGGAAGGCACTATGCGACTCGGTTTGGAAGCGTTGCTCGATGACCCGCGAGCGATCCTTGGGGATGCGCGGGTGGGGTTGATCTGCCATCCCGCCTCGGTGGATCATCAATACCGGCATGCCGCCGACCTCTTCCACGCGCACCCGGACATTAACCTGACGACGCTCTTCGGGCCGCAGCACGGCATCTGGGGCCAGACGCAGGACGACATGATCGAGTGGGAGGGCTTCACCGACGCGCGCACCGGCCTGCCCGTCTATTCGCTCTACGGCGAGCAGCGTAAGCCGACGGCAGCGATGCTGGTGAACTGCGATCTGCTCGTCGTGGATTTGCAGGATGTCGGCACGCGTATCTACACCTTCCTGTACACGATGGCCCTCGCGATGGAGGCCGCGCGGGAGGCTGGGAAGCGCGTCGTCGTGCTCGACCGCCCGAACCCGATCAATGGCGTGCAGATGGACGGCAACCTGCTCGAACCGGGGCACGAGTCATTCGTCGGCATGTATCCGCTGCCGACACGCCACGGCATGACGATCGGCGAACTGTCCGCGATGTTCAACACGGAGTTCGGCATCGGCTGCGACCTCACGGTCGTACCGATGGAGGGGTGGCGCCGCGCGATGTGGTACGACGACACGGGCGGGCCGTGGGTTTTGCCCTCTCCCAATATGCCGACGCTCGATACGGCGACTGTCTTCCCCGGTGCGGTTCACATCGAGGGGACGACGATCTCCGAGGGGCGCGGCACGACGCGCCCCTTCGAGTTGATCGGCGCGCCGCACATTGACCCGCACGCTCTCGCCGCCACGCTGGCGCGGGATGAATTGCCCGGCGTTATCTTCCGCGCCTGCTCGTTTGAGCCGACTTTTCAGAAACACGCGCGCGAAATCTGCGGCGGCGTGCAACTCCATATCACCGACCGCGACCGCTTCCCCGCCGTCCGCGCCGGGATCGCCGTGCTCCGGGCGATGATCTGTCAGGACCCGTCAATGCCGGTCTGGAAGGAGCCGCCGTACGAATACGTCCATGACCGCTTCCCCTTCGATGTCATTGCCGGCACGCAAACGCTCCGCGAGCAACTGACCGAGCAAGTCCCGCTCGCCGACATCGCGGCGGACTGGGAACCCGGCCTGGCTGCCTTCGCGGAGCAACGCCGCCCCTACCTGCGATACGAGTAAAGTGGATAGTGAAAACTATCAAGGCGCGAGAAGAGAGCAGCACAGAGGCCGCAGAGGATACAGAGAACACAGAAGAGAAAGAATCAAGGAATTCCATCCGTGATCTCCGCGTCCTCTGTCTGCTCTGTGCTACCCCCCGTTTCGTGTTCTTGCGGACACTATTGGATATTGTTTCGCCGTTACGTCGCTTCCTGGAAGCGGAAGAAGCGGATGGCGAGCAGGAAGCAGACCGCGCCATACACGACGAGGGCGAGAATGCTCGGCAGCACGGCAGTGAAACCCTTACCGAAGATCATCAGGTTGTTGAACCCGGTCATTGCCCAACTGGTGAGCGTCACCTTCGAGACCTGTTGCACCCACGTCGGCATCAGAAAGAGCGGAAACCACGAGCCGCCGAGCGCCGAGAAGGTCAGCACGACGAGCGTCGTGACCGGCTGCAATTGGTCGCGCGTCTTGACGACGGAGACGAGCAGCATGCCGAGGGCAGTCGTCGCGAAGGCGGTCACAACGATGAGGAGGATAATCGCGGGCACGGAGCCGAGATCAATATGGAAGAAGAGTTTGCTGACGAGGAAGAGCAGGGCGATCTGCACGAATGCCCGCACGAACTGCGCCCCCAGTTTGCCGCCGAGGAGCGCCCAGCGGGAGATTGGCGCGACGAGCAGCCGCTTCCACGTCCCTGCCTCCTTCTCATCGAGGATCGTCCCTGCTCCGGCTCCGACGGCGAAGAGCGCGAACATTAGCGCATAGCCCGGCACGACCTGATCGTAATTGTTGTCGCTCTGGTTCTGCTTCGCCGTCTGCGTTTGCAGGCTGAGCGGCGGCTTCTGGCTCAGTTGTGCCGCCTGCTGGCTCGCCTGCCGCGCGACGGCGTTCGGATCGGCGGTCGCGCCGCTGTTCTTCACGGCGTCCACCGCGACCTGCCCGGCGATCTGACTCGTCGCGAAGTTCTGGATAATATCTCCCATGATTCCTGTCACGGCGAGCGCGCGAAAATCGCGGTTGCTCGGTGTCGTCAGAACGGTGATGTCCGCCTGCTTCCCCTGCGCCACCGCGTCACTTACCCCGGCGGGGATGATGACCGCCGCCGAGCGGTCGCCGTTCTCGACCAGTGTGCGAACGTCCGCCGCGCTCGACTTCATTTCCACGACGAGCGATGGCGTGTGCTGCATCGCCGCGAGGATTTGCTGGCCGACCGCCCCCTGATCCGCGACATAGACCGGGACGTTGACCGTCGTCATACCGCCCCCACTCGTCGCGGTTGTGAAGACCGCCCCGATGACGAGCATCAGGAAAAAAGGAATAAAGAGACTGAGCGCCAGCGCGCGGCGATCCCGCACGATCCGCATCAGTTCCTTGCGCAGAATCACCAATCCGATAGACATGAAATTGTTCCTCCATCGTGAACCTATCTCTTCGCTTTAGTCCCGGTACTGCTTGCCCGTCAGTTGCAGGAAGACTTCAGCGAGGCCGTGCGGGCGCTCCGTGCGTACGGGTTCGATCGTGCGGAGCGTCAGGAGGTCTTCCAGTGTTCCCTGGGCGACGATCTGCCCTTCGTCCATGATCGCAATGCGGTCGCAGAGCCGTTCGGCTTCCTCCATATAGTGTGTGGTGTAGAGGATCGCCATGCCGTCGTCGCGCAGTTTCTCGGTCAGTTCGAAGAGCGCCTCGCGCGATTGCGGATCCACGCCGACGGTCGGTTCATCGAGCATCAGGAAGCGCGGCTGATGGATGACGCTGACGGCAAGGTTGAGCCGCCGTTTCATGCCGCCTGAATATGCAGATACTTTGTCATTCCGTCGCTCGTTGAGGCCGACGAGTGTCAGGAGTTCGGTGATCCGATCCGCGAGCGCCGCCCCGGCGATGCCGTAGATTTCGCCGAAGAAGCGCATGTTCTCCGTCGCTGTCATGTCGTCGTAGAGCGCGATCTCCTGCGGCACGACGCCGATGATCCGCTTGACGCGCGCCCCCGCCGTCACCGGCATTCCCGCGATCGTCGCGGTACCGCTCGTTGGCGCGAGATAGGTGGCGAGCATGTTGATCGTCGTGCTCTTGCCTGCGCCGTTCGGCCCGAGGAGGCCGTAAATCTCGCCGCTCCGAATCGTCAGGCTGACGCCGCGCACCGCCTCACGGTCGCCAAACGCCTTGTGCAGATCGCGCGCCTCGACGACGGTTTCCGTCGTTGCCGGCGCTTCCATTGTCATCACGTATCGTTCCTCCATTCGTGCTGGTGAGGTAGGCTTCCGCCCGCGGTCTCTCGCGCGGGCTGAAGCCTACCTCACCTCACTACCTACGAGTATCGCCGTGCCCGCCGCATCCGCCGCGTGCTCGGCAGCGCATCAAATTGCCAGTCGAGTAGCGCCATTGCCCGCGCCCCGACATTGATCGCGCGGCCGAGGAAGTTGCCGACGATCATCCCGATGAAGGCGTCATTGAGGACGGCTGCGTTCACACCGAAATCCCACTGCCGGGCCACGATCCGCATCGCGATCCGGACGAGGAGGAGAGCGAGAAAGGCGACCGCATACCGCCAACCGCCGAATTGATAAACCATCCCACTCTCCTGATCGCGCCAGACACGGATCATCTGGCCGCCGAGCAGGCCCGTACCGATGCCGATCACTGCCGCCATCAGCACAACAATGGCGCCATGCACCCCAAGGCCCGATCCACCGAGGTAGCGCGTGCCGAGATAGAGCGCGGCGACCCCCGGCAGCAGGAAATCGTTGCGTGTCACCGGCCGTCGCGCGCATTGCCGATAGAGCATGTAGCAGAAAATCGCCGCACCGAGTACTACTGCCAACAAACCGTTCATGTGATCCTCCTCCAGACTGCCACCGAGCGTCCCTCGCTTCTGTGTTCAGTATGGATCGAGCAGCCCTTGTACGCGCCGCTCAAAGGGACGGTTCGCGTCTTTCCCTTTTGGACGATACGGCGGCCGTCCATCGGACGATCACGGGCATTTGACGTGGGCCACCAGGGAGGCAATACTATGGGGAAGAGGAAGCAACAATATCATCAGTGAGTGGAATGTGAGTGTGGCATTGTTTATCCTCTGACAACCGCTGACGATGCGGCGTGGAGTTTGACGATCATGACCGTGCGGGCGGATCGAAATGGAGGGGGGTACCGTGCGCGGCGCTACGCGGTCGCCCTCCTCTGCGCGCTCTCACTTCTCGCCGGGTGCGGCGCCGCGTCCGGCACGCGCACCGCCGCGCCCGCCGTCACCGCCTTCCCAACGCTCACACCGCTCCCATCCAGCACCGCGACTGCCGCGTTACCGGATCGGTTGCACCTCCGCCCGGTCGCGCCGGACGCGCTGACGCTCTTTATCCAACCGGACGATGGCCGCGCCCCGGTCCTCACCGCCTTCAATACCGCACAGACGAGCATTGACCTGATGATCTATCTGCTCTCGGATCGCGAGGCGATCGCCGCATTGAAAAATGCCGCCCTCCGGGGCGTCACTGTGCGCGTGCTGCTGGAGCAAAATCCGTGTTGTGCCAGCGACAACACGATGCAACGCGCCCTGTTTGGTGAGTTGCAGGGAGCGCGCGTGCAGGTCCAGTGGACGAACCCCGCCTTCCGGCTGACGCACGCGAAAATGGCCGTTATTGACGGCGCGACCGCGCTTGTCATGTCCCAGAATCTGACGAAAACGTCCTTCACCTTCAACCGCGAAGCGAATATCGTGGATCGCGATCCGGTGGATGTTGCAGTGCTCGGCGCGCTCTTCGCCGCCGATTGGAGTCGGTCACCCTATACTCCGTCCGATCCAAACCTCGTCATCGCGAACAGCAACGCGCGCCAGGCGTTTCTCACGCTGATCGGCGGCGCGACGAAATCGCTCGCCATCGAGAGCGAGGAGATGCAGGACCTGGCAATCATTGATGCCTTGATCGCGGCGCAGAAACGGGGTGTCGCCGTGCGCTATATCGGCGCGATGACCCCGGCCGGGACGACCGCGCCGCAGCGGGACGAGAACGCCGCCGGGCGGAAGCGGCTGGCCGGTGGCGGCGGGGGCGTCCGTTTGCTCGCCGTTCCCTATGTCCACACGAAAACGGTCGTCGCGGATGGGAGCGTCGCTTTCGTCGGCAGCGAGAATTTCTCCGCCGCCTCACTCGACACGAACCGCGAAATTGGTATCCTGTCAGCTGATACCGCGATCATTGGCCGCCTCACGAGCGTCTTTACGAAAGATTGGGCGGCGGGGAAATCGGAGACCTGAAGAACCTAACCCCCAGCCCCTTCCCTCGGCGGGAAGGGGCGTAAAGGAGCAACGCAGTGGCAGATAGTTGGGACGATCTTCGCGAGCGGTTTGCGATCGTGTCCGCCGATTTTCTGGCGCTGGCGAGCCAGGTGAACGCGGCGCGCGCTGATGAACCGGGTGTCTGTGGGCATTGGTCGGTGAAAGAGATGATCGCGCATATGGCGGCGTGGGATTGGGAAGGCGAGCGCTATTTCCGCGAACTACACGCCGGTGGCGATGAGAACCGGCGTTACAATGTCGCGGATTTCAATGCGGCGGCGGTGGAGGAACGGCGCGGGCAATCGTGGGAGGAGACGCTCGACGAACTGCGGCGTGCCAATATGACCTTCGCCGCCTCCCTCGCGACCGTCTCCGCCGGAGATCGTGAGACGGACACGCACTACGCGTCGTGGCTCCGCGCCGTCACCGGCCACTACGAGGAGCACACCGCACAGATCCGTGCCTGGCTCGGAGAAGAAAAAACGGCCTGACGGGTCCGTACAAGGGCAGTATGCACAGGAGCGTAACCGGCTCACCCCCTTGACAGACAAGAACATATGTTCTATTCTGTGGTCGTACCGTACTGCTCCTGCGTCCCAACCAACGGCCGTTTTTCTGCCTCAAGGAGGGTTCGTATGTCTGGTCACTTCATTTGCCACGTTGACATTCCCACCACCAGCCAAGAGGAAGCGGGAACGTTCTACGAGAGTCTGTTCGGCTGGAAGATTCAGCCAATCATGAAGGAGTACTCGACGTTCGCG